>JANMPG010000121.1:0-2264 GCA_031369745.1 Actinomycetes bacterium | reverse complement strand
GGCAGGTCTTCGGCGTCACTGCCCCGCGGCCGCCAGCACATGTTTCACGTACCCCCGCGTGTGCTCATCCCACAGCCGGATCGACTCGGGGGTCAGCCGGAAATCGGAATGAGTGCTGTCCGTGTACATCACTGCGGCGTCCGCCGGGAAGGTCTTGGACACCCAGCGTTCGAAGGGTTCCCACATCTGCGTCGAGAACGTCGTCGTATCCGAGTTCATCGAGCCACTGACGATCTTTCCGTTGCGCACGGTGAAGTCGAAGGTGCTGCCGCTGAACGGCCCGCGGCCGATCTCGTCCGACCTGAGGCCGTGGTAATCGAACGCGCACGAAACGTAGCTCGCGCCGTCGGAGGAACTCCCTTCACAGGAGTCAAGCGCGAAGTGGTTGCCCGTTGCTTCGAGCCAGGCGGTCATCAGGGACAAACCCTGGGCTCCCCCGGCGCCGTTGGTCAACCCCGTGATGTCGGCGTTGTCGGCCAGATAGGTCATCGCCCGCTCCGCATCGAACGCCCCATAGGCATGGAGGAAACTCGCCACGACCTCCTTCGCCGCGACATCATCCGGGCCAACCGCCGGCGGCGGGATGAATACGGATGGGTCGTCCGCGGCAACGCTCGCGCCCCCGCTTGGACGTAGTGCGAGGACCAAGGCGACCGACATCACTGCGATCGCCACGACCGCGCCGAACGCGCCGGTTTTGCGGTTCCGAGCGGCGCGAACCTGCCGCTTCTGCTGACGCTCGAGAGCGCCATGCTCGGGTGGCTTCTGCTTCGTGACCATCTCGTACACCTCCTGGATGTCTGGCATCCTCGCCTCCCTAGCTCTCTTTGAGCGCCGCGCGCCCTTGCGACGCGAGTACGCGCACGGTGGTCGGCTGGATGCCCATGATCCGAGCGGCCTGTTCCGAGCTGTACCCGAGGATCTCGGTGAGCACGATCGCGGTCCGCTGCCGAGGCGAGATGCCCCGCAGCATCCGACGCACGTCCTCGCGGACGTTGACGTCATCGAAGGGATCTCGGGTGCCCGCGGCAGGAATGACCCGCCGCACGGCCACGCGCGCGCGACGTGCACGCATGCGAACCCCATTCAGCGCGACGCGGAACAGATAGGCGACCGGATCGTCGATCGTGTCGAGCCGGTCCCATCGTTCCCAGAGCTTCAGGAACGCGTCCTGCATCAGCTCCTCCGCGTCGGCTGAGCTCCCCGTGACGAAGTACAACGCTCGGTACAGGCGGTCGTGCACCTCGAGGAAGAACTCTTCGAAGTTGAGCGGGCCCGCGTGCGCCTCGCGTTCCCGGTCAAGATCGACGACGTTGTCCTCTGCCTGCACGCGCCCATGGATGCTCGAGCCGCCCCGAACGTTTAGGCGAGGGTCCGCGATCCTGCGCGAGGATCCCATCGATCGACCCTACGCTTCGAGGCACGTCGCACGCGAGGCCCCGGGGGTGGGACTCGAACTCACCACCTACGGATCAACAGTCCCTGAGAAGTCGTCCAGGGCAGTCCATGTACGTCCACCGCATCCGGAGATGGCGGTCATGGTTTCCCCTGTCGTCCACGGTCGTCCACCAACGTCCACGGGCTCGGCTGTCAAGTTGGCTGTCAGCCAAGTTCACAACCGCGGTTGCTGCTCCTCCGGGTCCGGACTTCCCGTGATGGCATCGAACAGGTCGTGCGCGCGCGGCGTGAATCCATCGCCGAAGTCTCACGCGTGCTCGTCCCACTCGAGCAGGTTGCAAGCTGCGGCCAACGCTCCTATGAACGCCTCCGACGCCACAACACCCACCTGAACGACGAGATCGAGGTCACCCTCCAAGTGGATCTGGATAGGATCGCCTTCCACCTCAGGCTGGTTGAGCCGCGCGGACAGTCCGATCGGCGTCGAGTGGATACCTTGACTGGCGCGTCACGGCCGCATCATGCCTGGCCGACCTGAACATCCATCCCGATACGGCGAAGCAGGTGACCCGCCACAACCAAGGCAGCACCCTGATGGAGTACTACACGAAGTCAGGATCGGAGAGCCGGCGCGCGGCCCTCGAGGCCCTAGACGGCCTGTTCAACGGGTGAATCACCGATTCCCTACGTGCGCTCCCGGCGCCCGAGCAACAGGAACGTCATCATCTCGGCCTTCCCCTTGACTTGCACCGGCCCGCGGGGGTCACATCGGTACCTGTCGCGGAGTAGCTCGTAGGTTGACGGAGCGAGCTGGATCTCGCCGGGCAATCCGCTCGATTCCATCCGGCTCGCCGTGTTCACGGTGT
>JANMPG010000225.1:0-4193 GCA_031369745.1 Actinomycetes bacterium | reverse complement strand
GCTGTAGCGAAACACGACGAGCCCATCGCCTTCGACGCGCGCGAGCTGCTCGTCGGTCGCGACCCACTGGCCCTCGCCGTGCTTGACCGGGACCTGGATCGTCTCGCCCGGCGTGAGGCCGGCGGTCACGCAGGTCTGCGCAGTTTCCACCCGCAGCCACACGTCGTCGCACACGAATCGAAGCGACGCGTTGCGGATCAGAGCCCCCGGCAAGAGGCCCGCTTCACACAGGATCTGGAATCCGTTGCAGATGCCGAGGATGGGGCCGCCGCGGTCGGCGAAGGCGCGGATCTCGTCCATGATCGGCGCGCGCGCGGCGATCGCACCGCAACGCAGATAGTCGCCGTAGCTGAACCCACCGGGCAGGATCACCGCGTCGACGCCGGCAAGGTCATGGTCGCCGTGCCACAGGGCCACCCCGTCGCCACCCATCCCCGCGATCGCGTGCAACGCATCGCGATCGTCGAGCGATCCGGGGAACGTCACGACGCCGATCCGGGGAGTTTCCGTCACTTCGCGGCGACCTCGAGCACGTCGAAGTCCTCGATCACCGGGTTCGACAGGATCCGCGTCGCCATATCGCGCACTTGCGCCATGGCGGCGGCCTCGTCGTCGGCTTCTACCTCGAGCTTGATGTGCTTGCCCACCCGCACGCCCGACACGTTGGTCCACCCCATCGCGGGCAACGACCCTTCGACGGCCTTGCCCTGCGGATCGAGCAGGCCGGGCTTCAGCGACACCAGCACCTCGAACCGAAACGTCGTCACGCGGGAGCCCTCATACGCTTCAGATAGTGGTCGAAAGGCTCGCCGCTGATCCGCTCGTAGGCTTCGCGGTACTTCGCGGCCGTGACCTGGACCACGTCGTCGGGTAGCGCGGGCGGCGGCGGCTCGTGGTCCCAGCCGCTGGCGTCCAGCCAGTCGCGCACGTACTGCTTGTCGAACGACGGCTGCGCATGCCCCGCCTCGTAGCCGTCGGCCGGCCAGAACCGCGACGAATCCGGCGTGCCGACCTCATCGATCAGCGTGAGGTCCTTGGTCTCGCGGTCGAAGCCGAACTCGAACTTCGTGTCGGCCAGGATGAGACCGTTCGTTGCCGCACTCGTGGCGATGCGCTCGTAGATGCCGATCGACAGCTCCTTGAGACGCTCGTACAAACCGGCGCCGACCAGCTCGCGGGCCTCCTCGGGCGTGAGCGGCATGTCGTGACCTTCCGCAGCCTTCGTGGTCGGCGTGAAGATCGGCTCGGGCAACGCCTGGGATTCCACGAGGTCCTCGGGCAGCGCGATGCCGCACACCGACCTCTCCCGGCGGTACTGCGACCAGCCGCTGCCGGTGAGGTACCCGCGCACGACACACTCCATCGCCACGACGTCGGCGGTGCGCACGAGCGTGGCACGCCCCGCCATATCGGGATCGGCGTCGAACGGCTCGGGGAACCCGGCGCGATCGGCCGTGAGCACATGGTTGGGAACGAGATCGCGCAGTTGCTCGAACCAGAACAGCGAGCAGGCCGTCAGCACACGTCCCTTGTGCGGGATCGGCGTCGGCAGCACCACGTCGAACGCACTGATGCGGTCGGTGGCGACCAGCAGCAGCCGATCCGCACCAGCGTCGAAGATGTCGCGGACCTTGCCTTGGGCTACGAGCGTCACGTTGGGTTGACCTCCACTTCGTCGAGTCGTTCGAACATCGGGCCGAGATTCGCGAGGAACCGTTGCGGGTCGAACAGGGTACCCAACGCCGCCGGGTCGAGTCGCGACGACACGTCTGGGTCGGCAGCGATCGCGTCGCGGAAGCTCGCGTCGTCGTCCCAGGCCGCGGCGGCGGCACGCTGCACGATCCGATAGGCGTCGTCGCGCGCGAGCCCGGAATCGATCAACGCCAGCAGCACCGTCTGGCTGAACGCGATCCCTCCACGGCTGTCGACCAGCTCACGCATGCGTTCTGGGAACACGACGAGCCCGTCGATCACCCACGTCATGTCGCGCAACATGAACGCGAGCAACCCGGTCGCATCGGGGAAGATCAGGCGTTCCGCCGAGGAGTGCGAGATGTCGCGTTCGTGCCACAACGCAACGTTTTCCAGGGCGGTCACGGCGTGGCCGCGGATCACTCGTGCCAGGCCGCTCACACGCTCGCACACGACGGGGTTCCGCTTGTGCGGCATGGCGCTCGACCCCTTCTGACCTGCGGCGAAAGGCTCCTGTACCTCGCGCACCTCGGTGCGAGCGAGGTGGCGCATCTCGGTCGCGAGCGCATCGAGCGTCGAGGCGCAGATCGCCAGCGCGGTCATCAACTCTGCGTGCCGGTCACGCTGGATCACCTGGGTCGAGACCTCGGCGCTCCGCAGCCCGAGCCGCTCGCAGACGAGCTGCTCGACCTCGGGGTCGATGCTCGCATACGAACCGACGACCCCACTGATCGCGCCGACGCTCACCGCCTCACGCGCGCGCCGCACCCGCGTGCGATCGCGATCGAGCTGGAAGGCGAACACCGCGAGTTTGTGTCCGAACGACGTCGGCTCCGCGTGGATGCCGTGCGAGCGGCCCATGCACACCGTGTCGCGGAACTCCAGGGCACGGCGCTTCACGACGGCCAGCAGCGCTTCGAGGTCGGCCAGCACGACGTCGGCGCTCGCTCGAAGCTGCAGCGCGAACCCGGTGTCGAGCACGTCTGAGGACGTCATGCCGTAGTGGATCCAGCGCCCTTGTGGTCCGATCGAGGCTGCCACTACGTCGACGAACGCCGCCACGTCGTGCCGCGTGACGCGTTCGCGCGCGAGCACGTCCTCGACGTCGAACCTCGCGCGTTCGCGGCAGGCGAACGCGTCCTCCTTCGGCACCGCACCGAGCACCGCCCACGCTTCGACGGCGGCCAGTTCGATCTCGAGCCAGTTCGCCATGCGCGCGCGGTCCGACCACAGCGCCGAGACCTCCGCGACGTCGTAGCGGTCGATCACAGCTTCAGACCTTCCGCGAGATCGTCCTTGAACTTCCAGAGCTTGGCCTGCACTTCCTCGTCACCCACGCCCAGGATCTGCGCGGCGAGGATCGCGGCGTTCACGGCGGCGTCCACACCGACGGTGGCGATCGGCACGCCGGTCGGCATCTGTGCGGTGATCGCGAGAGCCTCGTTGCCCACCATCTGGGGCGACGTCGCGATCGGGATGCCGATCACCGGCAGCACGGTTCTCGCCGCGATCGCCGCCGCCAGGTGCCCCGACAACCCGGTGGAACAGATCAGCACCTTCAGGCCACGTTCGAACGCAGTGCGCGCGTATTCGTCAACCAGGTCGGGATTGCGGGACGACGACATGATCAAGACCTCGTGGGCGATGTCGAACTTCTCCAAGATCAAGCCGGCCTGCCGCATGATCGGCAGCTCCGACGGCGAGGCCGCCAGGACGCCGATCAGGGCGATGCTTTCGCTCATCGCTCTCCCTCGATCGCCTGCGCGGCGATATCGCGTCGGTACTGCATCCCGTCGAAACTGATCTCGGCGACCCCCGCGTAGGCGCGCTCACGCGCTTGCCGCAACGTACCTGCGGCGCCGGTGACCGACAGCACGCGACCGCCGGCAGTGACGAGGCGGCCCGAATCGTCGGTGGCCGTGCCCGCGTGAAAGACCGTCACACCCTCGACCGAGCGCGCGGCGTCGAGCCCTTCGATCGGCACGCCGGTCGCATACGAGCCGGGGTAGCCACCGCTCGCAAGGACCACCGTTACCGCCGCACCGTCGTCAAAGCCGGCGTGCCCGGCGTGTGCGGCCAAGGTACCGGTCGCGCACGCGTGCAGCAGCGTGCCAAGCTGATACGGCATGCGCGGCAACAACACCTCGCTCTCGGGGTCGCCGAAACGACAGTTGAACTCGAGCACCTTCGGACCGTCGGAGGTCAACATCAACCCGGCGAACAACACGCCCTGATACGGGCCGATCTCATCGATCGCCTGCGCCATGACGGTATCCAGCGCCAGCGTGCCGAGCTCCGGATCGACGAACGGCACCGGCGAGTACGCGCCCATGCCGCCCGTATTCGGCCCGGTGTCGCCGTCGCCGAGGCGCTTGTGATCCGCCGCGGCATCGAGGAGGACGCAGGAGCCCGTCCCGTCGGACACGACGAACACGCTGACCTCGGGGCCCTCGAGGAGTTCCTCGACGACCACGGTGGAGCCGGCGGCGCCGAAGGCGCCG
>JANMPG010000211.1:0-9879 GCA_031369745.1 Actinomycetes bacterium | reverse complement strand
CGCGACCGCAGGCTCCCGATCACGAACCGGTACGACGGTCGCTGACCACTGCACAGCAACATTTCCAAGGCGACTCAGCCTTCGGGCTTAGGCACCCCGGCGCGGCCGCCGATAGGACGGGCATGCGCTTTCCGAAACTGGCACTGCCGCGAGTGGAAGCCGCCATGCGCGCGCGCTCCGTGAAGACCCGTATCTATGCAGGGTTCGCGATCGCGATCGGCGTGGCGTTGCTGGTCGGCGTCACCGGCCTGTGGCAGATGCGACAGATCTCGACGAACCTCGAGGCCATCACGGAGCACTCCTTGCGCCCGATCAACGAGGTCGCCGGCATCCGCGCAGGGATCGACCAGGTTGAGATGAACATCCGCGCGCACGCCGCCACCGACGTGTTCTTCGAAAAGCAGAACTTCGTGTCACAGATCCAAGTGTCGTTCGATCAGGCGGCCGAGCACGTCGCCGCCTTCCGTGCGACCGCGCCCAACGCCACCGAACTCGATCGCGTCGCGTCGCTGGAAGCCGATCTGGAAGGGCTTCGGCCCATCGTCTTCGACGATCTCCTGCCACTGTCGGAGGCCAACGATCTAGAGACCTTCCAGAATACGTTCAAGGACGAGGCCGCCCCGCTGTTCGCCGATGCCCAGGGCGCCGTCACCGCCCTCACCTCAGCCGAGAACGTGGCCGCGGCCGCGGAGCTCAGCAGTGCACAGAAGGCATACACGCAGGCGGTGCTCGGCCTGGTCGCGCTGCTGGTCATCGGCATCGTCCTCGCGATCGTGCTCGGTGTCGTGATCTCGCGCTCGATCGTCGTTCCCCTGCGCGAATCGGTCGACACCTTGGAGCGCGTTGCCGAAGGCGACCTCACGGCATCCGTCGAGGTCATCGGCACGGACGAGATGGCGATGATGGGTCGAGCGTTGAACACGACCGTGCAGCGCACCGCAGCCGCGATCGACTCGATCGCCGTGGGTGCGACGACGCTGGCCGCGTCTTCCGAGACGTTGGCGATGACCGGCGCCTCGATGGGGGCTGCCGCCGAGCAAACGTCCGACGTCGCCGGCAACGTGTCCGCGGCGGCGACACAGGTGTCGGGCAACGTCGGGCATGCCGTGCTCGGCGCCCAGGGCCTCGGAGCCTCGATCCATGAGATCGCCCAAAGCGCCACGGAGGCGGCGGGCGTCGCCACTCGCGCCGTGATCGACGCGGCCGACGTGAGCCGGACCGTGGAGCGCCTCGAATCGGCCTCCGAGCAGGTCGGCGACGTCGTGCAGCTGATCACGAAGATCGCACGCCAAACGCACCTGCTCGCGTTGAACGCCACGATCGAAGCCCAACGAGCCGGCGATGCGGGCAAGGGCTTCGCCGTCGTCGCCGACGAGGTCAAGGATCTTGCACGCCAAACCGCGGACGCGACCGATGAGATCGACCGCACGATCGCCGGCATCCGGCTTGAGGTCGAGGCCGCAACCGGGGCGCTGGACCGCGTCACGCAGGTGATCGGCCACATCAGCGACACACAGAACACGATCGCCGCAGCCGTCGAAGAGCAGAACCAGACCACCGGCGACATCATCGAGCGCATGTCGCAAGCCGCCGCCGGAGCCGAAGAGATCGCGGTCACGATCCGCGGCGTCGCGAGCGCCGCAACCGAAACCTCGCACGGGGTCGAAGAGGCTCGCACCGCCGCGGCCGAGCTGGCCACGTTGGCCGACGATCTCGCCCACACGGTTGCACGGTTCCACGTCGGCGATCACCACGAGCACGGCGGTGCAGCTCCCTCCTCGCCCGCCGGTTCCGAGCTCGACGAACTGGCTGCCCACGGCGCGACACCAGCGACCGCGTAGCGCCCCGCCGCCTGCGCTCCGCTAGCATTGCTCCGCTACTAGGGCCGGTAGCTCAGCTTGGTTAGAGCAGGGGGCTTTTAACCCTCGTGTCGCGGGTTCAAATCCTGCCCGGCCCACCGAACTGCGCATCGTCGGAGACGGTCGTCACGGGCCTGGCATGTCGGTGGCGATGGCTACCGTCGAGCGATGCGACATGCGGTGATCGGCGACTTCCTCGTGGGGGTCCCAGGGGACTCCGCTGAGCGTCGCCGGGGGCTGCTCGGCCGCGACCGGCTCGATGCGCACGAGGCGCTTTTGCTCCCTCGGTGCCGCTGCGTGCACACGGTTGGCATGCGCTTCACCATCGACGTCGTGCTGCTCGATCGTCGTTGGAACGTTCGTCGCGTCGTCACGATGCGACCGGGCCGGGTGCTTGTGCCCCGGCCGGGAGTTCGACACGTGGTCGAAGTCGCAGCCGGCAGAGGTGCCGCCTTCAGTCGAGCTCTCGACGGGAGAACCACTCGCGATGTTCAGCGCATCGCCCGTCCGCAGCGAACCGCAGCTGCAGCAGGCCGTCGTACTCCACGCGCACCCGGTCACCGGAGTTCTGCGTGATCACGCGCCAGTGCACGATCGCCACGTCGTCCTCGACGACGACGACGTCGTACGTCATGTCGACCGTTTGCGAGATGCCGGCGGTCCAGCGCCGCACGATCTCGTCCCGACCGACCCACGACTGCGTGAACGGCTCAGGCTGATACACGGCGTCGTCGGTGAACAGCGCGGCCACCGCGTCGGGTGCGTTCGAGATCCACGCCTCCCGATAGGCGTCCATCCAGCGGCGCACATCGTCATGCTCCATGGCCCCCAGCCTAAGCCGCCACACGGCACCCCCGCTAACCGGCGCGGGAGCGAACGCCTTGCTATCCTTCCTCGGCTGCCCCCAGCTAGGAGGCGGGCTCGTCCCCATCGTCTAGTGGCCTAGGACGCTGCCCTTTCAAGGCGGAAGCACGGGTTCGAATCCCGTTGGGGGCACGGCACCACCGCTTCACGCAGTGCCGCTTCACGCGACGCTTCGGCGCCGTGACAATTGCACACGCGCCTGTAGAGGAGTCCGGCCGTCCTCACCGCCCTGTCAAGGCGGAAATCGCGGGATCGAAGCCCGTCAGGCGCGCAAGGTCCAACGGACAGCCAGGGGTACGTCTTCTCGCGCCGTCGACACCGGTGCTCGTCAGATCCCGCGACTGATCAGGTCTCCCCTAGAGTAGCTGGCAACGTGTTTCGACACCGTCGGTCGCCACAGCGGTTCGTAGCAACCATCCTCTTCACGGATATCGTGGGGTCTACCGACCTGGCCGTCAGACTCGGGGACCGGCCATGGCAGCGGCTCTTGGCTGCCCACCACGTTGCGGTTCGCCGAGAGCTCCACCGGTTCCGTGGTCGAGAGGTCGATACCGCCGGAGACGGGTTCTTCACCACGTTTGACCAGCCTGCCCAGGCGGTTCGCGCCGCCGAGGCCATCGTTGCGGCAGTCGCCAAGCTGGGCATCTCGATCCGGGCGGGCGTGCATGCCGGAGAGACGGAGGCCGCCGACGGGAAGATCGGCGGGATCGCCGTGCATATCGCCAGCAGAGTGATGTCCGCGGCGGGGCCAGGCGAGGTGCTTGTTTCGGGCACGCTCCGGGATCTGGTCGCCGGCTCAGACCTCAGGTTCAGCGACCGAGGCATCCATGAGCTCAAGGGCGTCCCTGGCGAGTGGCACCTGTGGGCGCTGGTTCTCGACGCGACGGAAGCCGGCGGCCAGGACGCGATCGCCGGCGCCATCCATGTGCCGGTAACGGACGCCCGCCCGAGCTTGCCGCTGCCAGACAAGCCGTCGATCGCGGTGCTGCCGTTCACCAATCTGAGTGGCGATCCGGAGCAGGACTACTTCGCCGACGGCGTCGTCGAGGACATCATCACCGGCCTGGCTCGGATCAAATGGATATTCGTCATCGCCCGCAACTCGAGCTTCGCCTACAGGAGCAAGGCGATGGACGTGAAGCAGGTCGGCCGTGAGCTGGGCGTGCGCTACGTGCTCGAAGGCAGCGTCCGGCGATCCGGGAACCGCGTTCGTATCACGGCTCAGCTCATCGACACCGCGACCGGCACCCACATCTGGGCCGACCACTACGACCGTGCGCTCGACGACATCTTCGCCGTCCAAGACGAGCTGACGATCAGCGTTGTAGGCGTCATCGAGCCGACCTTGCGCAAAGCGGAGATCGAGCGCGCTCGGCGAAAACGACCGGACAGCCTGGACGCCTATGACCTGTATCTCCGCGCGCTGCCGTTCGCCTTCGCCGCGATGCCGCAGGATGCCGACAAGGCCCTTACGTTGCTCGATAGGGCGATCGGGCTGGAGCCCGACTACGCCGCGGCACACGCGATGATCGCGTGGTGTCAGGAGCAGCGGTATCTGCGCGGCGGCCTCCTTGAGGAAGTGAAGCAAGCCGCCCTGCAGCATGCCCGCACGGCGATCGCGGTCGGCGGCGACGATGCCGCCGCGCTGGCGACCGCCGGCTTCGTTATCGCGGTGATCGAATACGACTACGAAACCGCGACCGTTGCCTTCGACCGATCCTTTGCGCTGTCGAGCTCGTCGGCCCTCGCGCTCGGTTTCAGTTCTATCGTGCGCGCCTGGAAGGGCGACGATGCGACGGCCGTGGACCAGGCCGAGCGTGCGATCCGCCTCAGCCCTTTCGATCCCCTTTTGTACCTGCCCTACGTCGGGCTCGCGTACGCACACTTCGCCGCGGGACGCTTCGAGGAAGCGGCCGCTGCGGCGGGGCGAGCACGTCAGTCGAATCCGAAGTTCAGCATGCCCTACGTCCTGCAGGCGGCCGCCCTGGCCAACCTCGGCCGCGGTGAAGAGGCAAGGGCGGTGGCAGACGGGCTGCGCGAGGTCGAGCCAGACCTCACTGTCTCCACCGCGATCCGATCGGCGCGCTTCGCGAACCCGGATAAGAACGCTGAGCTTGGCGACGCGCTCCTTCGGGCCGGCCTGCCTGAGTAGCAGCGCGATGGGCACTCCCTCGATCCGACAGACGGCCCGTTCGCATCGCCGGTACAACGACTACGGGCTCTTCCGGCGCGCCACTCCAGCAAGGATCAAGACCCACCTTCACTCGCTACACTCAACGCGCTGGTGATGACCTCGGTGGCGATTCCTGCCAGGTTCTCTACCGGCCCGGGCCAGGTAGCTCAGTTGGTAGAGCACGCGGCTGAAAACCGCGGTGTCGGCAGTTCGATTCTGCCCCTGGCCACCGCCCGTACACTGCGCGGCGTGCACACCCCGCCGAGCGTCGACCACGCCCTCGTCAAAGAGCTGAAGGACGCGGAGGACGCGCGCTTCCACGCCGACCGACCCCGCTCCGCCGAGATGTGGACCCGTGCGTGGGACGTGATGCCCAACGGGGTGCCGATGGCGTGGCTCCGTGGCTCCTACCACCACCTCCCGATGTGGGTCGCTTCTGGTGCCGGGGCACGCTTCACCGACGTCGACGGCTTCACCTACAGCGACTTCAACATCGCGGACATGTCGATGTTCTGCGGGTACGCGCCCGAGCCGGTCGTGCGCGCGGTCAGCGAGCGCATGGCTCTCGGCAACCAATTCCTGTTGCCGACCGAGGACGCGATCGTCGTGTCGCAGGAGCTTCGGCGCCGCTACGGGTTGCCGAAATGGCAGTACACGCTTTCGGCGTCACAGGCGAACACGGAGGTGATCCGGGTTGCGCGCGTGCTGACCGGCCGCGACAAGGTCCTGATGTTCGACGGGAAGTATCACGGGCACTTCGATCAAGCGCTGGTCGAGCTCGGACCGGACGGTTCGCTGGTCGCCGGGGAGCACGGCCTTCCTGCCGACGTGACAACACAGACGGTGCTCGTGGCGTTCAACGACCCGGAAGCGCTGGCGGCGGCCTTGGCAAGCGGCGACATCGCCGTGGTCATGACCGAGCCGGCGCTGACGAACAACGTGGGGCTTCTGCTGCCCGATGAGGGGTTCCACGATGAGCTGCGTCGCCTGACCCGCGAGGCGGGCACGCTGCTCGCCTACGACGAGACGCATACCCAGGTCATGGGGCCGGGGGGGTTGACCGCGCAGTGGGGTCTCGCGCCCGATTTCGTCAGCGCAGGCAAGTCGATCGCCGGTGGCGTGCCGTTCGGCGCCTGGGGCATGACCGACGAGATCGCGATGTTCCTAATGCAGTTCAAAGGACCCGACGGCGAGCGCTTCGACATGGTGGCCCTGGGGGGGACGCTGTTCGGCAACCCGATGTCGATGGCCGCCGCGCGCGCCACGATGCTCGAGGTCCTCACGCCCGAGGCCTACGCGCACACGCAGCGCCTCGGTGCGCGTCTATCCGACGGCATGCGCGCGACGGTCGAGGGGGTGGGCCTGCCATGGCACATCCACCACCTCGGTCCACGCTCGGGCTACACGTTTCGCCGCGAGCCGATCCGCAACGCCGCGGAAGGCCGCGCGTGCGCCGACGACCTGCTGTCGCGACTGATCCGCACCTGGATGGCCAACCGCGGCGTGTGGGAGGCGATCGTGGGTGCGGGTCCGGTGGTGCCGGTTCCTGCAACCGACGACGACGTCGACGCCTACCTGTCGGCGTGGGACGAGCTGCTCGCGAGACTCACGCGCTGAGTCCGGCGCAACGCCGGCTCAGTTGAACATCTCGCGGCTGCGGAACTCGGTCCAGCGCACGAGGACGGACTGATACGCCTCGGCCGACTCCGCGGCCTCGTGCTTGGCGAGCGCATCGAGCGAGCGTTGGATCAACTCGGCGCTGTGGTCATCGTCCATCTCGTCCCAGGTCATCAGGTCCGACAGCTCGCCGTAGTCCAACTCGATGATGCTGCGAGCATCGAACGCAGAGATCCACTGGTGCAGATCCAGCAACAACTCGCCGAGTTGGCCGAAGTCGGAGCGACGAAGGATCGGGATCGCGTTCTCGGCCCGGCGCATCGCTCGGCGGGCTGGCGTCCGGTACCGCAGGCGCAACCTGCCAGCCTCATCATCGGCGATCGAACGCTCTTGGGGCCGGAACAACATGAACCACCGGAGGGGCACGTGCCAGGCACTCTGGTGGATGAACGGCACGGCGAGCGGGTCGCGACGCCGCAACTTGCCCAGCTGCCGCTGCGCCTTGCGCGCCTCCTTCTTGGGCACGAAGGAGTCCCACATCTCCAGCGGCTGCTCGTCGCGGAACGCCGCCATCGTCTGCAACACCCGAAGGCGCATGCGGTGGGGCGCCAGGTAGGTGCGCCCGTCGAACACGCGAACGTCGGCGGTCTCGGGCCCGGCGGGGGCCAAGACGCCCACGCCGACGCCGGTCGATCGATCGGCGTACCGGGCTCGACCCTGCCCCCTTCGGCGCTCGACGAGCCACCGCTCCCAATGCAGCTGCTCTTCCCGCTCGAAGCCCTCGAGCGGCTGGAGTACGCGAAGGTAGGCGGAGGGCACCATCAGGGTCGGAGTCTAGCGAGCGAGGCCGTCACGTATCCTCTCGGCATCCGTCGCAAGGAGCTTCAGCCGTGGCCGTTCCGACCCCAGAGCAAGGCGCCCAGCGACCGACGCATTGGGCCGGCACGGAGCCCGTACAGATCCTGGCTTCCGATGGCACGCAGGTGGGCGATCCTGCCGTCGGGCTCGAGCCCGGTGAGCTACGCGAGATGCTTCGATGGATGCTCATCGGCCGGCGGCTGGACCGCGAATGCATCGCCCTGCAGCGCCAGGGTCAGCTGACCGTCTACCCGGGCTTCGAAGGACAGGAAGCAGCGCAGATCGGCTCCGCGACGGCCTTGGGTCCCCTCGATTTCGTCTGGCCGACCTTCCGCGAATTCGCGGCGGCGCTGGTGCGTGGCGTCGATCCGGTGCAGTACCTCCAGTACCACCGAGGTACCTGGCACGGCGGGCCGTATGACCCGCGAGCGACACGCTTCGGACCGATCTGCATCCCGATCGCCACCCAGATCGCGCACGCGGCCGGATACGCCCTCGGCCAGCAACTCGACGGCACCGACGCGGTGTCGATCGCCTACTTCGGCGACGGCGCGACGAGCGAGGGTGATTTCCACGAGGCGGCCAACCTGGCCGGCGTCTGGCGGCTGCCGATGGTGCTGTTCTGCCAGAACAACGGCTTCGCGATCAGCGTGCCGACCGTGCAGCAGACCGCCGGAGAGATCTGGCGCCGGGCCGAGGGATACGGGTTCCCCGGTGTTCGTGTCGACGGCAACGACGTGCTCGCGGTGTATGCGGTCACGCGCGAGGCGCTCGAGCGTGCGCGACGCGGGGACGGCCCGACCCTGATCGAAGCGATGACGTACCGGATCGGCGCGCATTCCACGGCGGATGACGACACCCGTTATCGCGCCGATCCGGACGTGCAAGCAGCGCGGGCGTTCGATCCCATCACGCGCTTTCGCACATGGCTGCTGACTGCGGGACATGCCGACGCCGCGTTCATCGAGGCGTGCGAACAGGAAGCCGAGGCGTTCGCCCTTACGGTGCGCGATGGCGTGATCGCCACGACTTCGCCCCCCGTGGAGTGGATGTTCGACTGGGTGTACGCAGCGCCGCCTGTCACGTTCGAGCGCATGCGCGGGGAGGCCCTCGCGTGACCACCTGGACGATGAGCGCCGCGCTCAACCACGCGCTTCGCGACAGCTTGCACGCCGACGATCGGGTGCTGGTCTTCGGCGAAGACGTCGGCGCCAGCGGCGGCGTGTTCCGGGTGACCGACGGGCTCCAGGCCGCGTTCGGTGAGCGTCGCGTGTTCGACACGCCCATCAGTGAGGCCGGCATCGTCGGTGCCGCGGTTGGTCTCTGCTTCGCCGGATGGCGCCCAGTGGTCGAGCTGCAGTTCGACGCGTTCTCCTACCCGGCGCTCGAGCAGATCATCGACCACGTGGCCAAGATGCGCATGCGCACACGCGGGCGCGTCGACATGCCGATCACGATCCGCATCCCGGCCTTCGGCGGCATCAAGGGCAAGGAGCACCACGGCGAGAGCCCCGAGACCTACTACGCCCACACGGCCGGGCTGAAGGTCGTCGTGCCCTCCGGCGCATTGGACGCGTACACGCTGCTGCGTCACGCGATCAGTGACCCCGACCCCGTGATCATGCTCGAACCCAAGGCGAAGTACTGGGCGAAGGAAGACGGCGAGCTCACCGCGGACGGCCCCGGCATCGGCGAGGGTCGGATCGTGCGAGACGGCGACGGCGTGACACTCGTGTCCTACGGCGCGATGGTCGCGAGAGCCCGCGAGGCAGCCGACGTGCTCGCTGCCGAAGGCATCGACGCGCGTGTCGTCGACCTGCGATCCCTCTCCCCGCTCGACGACGACCTGCTCCAGCGCTGCACCCAGGACACCGGTCGCATCGTCGTGATCCACGAAGCTGCGCGCCACGTCGGCCTCGGCGCCGAGATAGCCGCCCGTGTCATGGAGCTCGCCTTCGACTCCCTCGCCGCCCCCATCGCCCGCGTCACCGGCTGGGACGCCCCTTACCCCCCCGCCTCTCTCGAGGACCACTACCTCCCCTCCATCGCCCGCATCGTCACGGCCGCCCGACAAACGGTGAACTACTGATGGCCGAGCGCGTCTTCACGATGCCGGATCTCGGCGAGGGCCTCGAAGAAGGCAAGATCGTCGAATGGCTCGTCGCGCCCGGCGACACCGTCGCGCTCAACCAGCCCTTCGTGGAAGTCGAAACCGCGAAAGCCGCGGTCGAGATCCCGAGCCCGTTCGCCGGCCGGATCGTCACGCTGCACGGCGCCGTCGGCGACGACGTACCCGTGGGCGCCCCACTCGCAACCTTCGAGGTGTCGGGGTCGACGGGCCCCGAGACCGCTTCCCTCGCTCGCGTTCGCTCGCTCAGTCCAGATGGTCTCGGGCTCCCGTCGGCCCCTCCATCCGGCGCGGTACCAGCGGACTCGCGTGCGACGCCGCCGGTGCGCAAGCTCGCCAAGCAGCTAGGCGTCGGCCTCGATACCGTCACCGGTACGGGG
>JANMPG010000110.1:0-11229 GCA_031369745.1 Actinomycetes bacterium | reverse complement strand
TTCTTGCTCGCCGGCCAGTGGTGGCCCATCGTTGCCCTCGTGGTCTTGGTACGCATCCGATCGGTCGATCGTGACGCGGCCGTCGCTGACCCGGCGGACGTCGCGCTGCTTCGCGGCACGACCATCTTCGGCCCCTTGGGTCTCGCCTCACTCGAGCGGGTCGCCCGCAACCTGATCCCCGTGGACGTCGATGCGGGAGCGGCAGTGATCCGAGAAGGCGACCCAGGGGATCGCTTCTATGTGATCGCGGGGGGGTCGGTCGATGTGTCGCGCGGCGGCGCGATTCTGGCGAATCTCGGCGTTGGCGATTTCTTCGGGGAGATCGCCCTGTTGCGCGACGTACCTCGCACCGCGACGGTCACGGCGATATCGGCGACGACTCTGCGCGCCCTGGACCGCGAGCACTTCCTAGCGGCGGTCACGGGGTCGCCCGCGGGAGCCATCGCGCTGGCCGAAGAGATGGACCGCCGGATCACCGAGCACGACGACTGACATGGAGTGTTGATGCCGGCTCGCGGGTCGATCGCAGGAGCCTACGCCGACGTCGCCCGCAATCGCTCGCTTCGCCACACGCTCCTCGCGTTCCTGGTGTTCAGTGCGCAGGAATACGCGGTGTGGATCGCGGTCACCTTGTACGCCTTCGCCCGGGGCGGGGCCGGCACCGCGGGCGCCGTAGCGGCGTTGCAGCTGGTGCCTGCCGCGATCGTTGCGCCCCTTGCTGCGGCGCTCGGCGACAGGATGCGCCGCGATCGCGCGTTGTCGCTCGGGTACTCGGCCCAGGCGGTCGCGTCGGTCGCCCTCGGCGTCGCTTTGTGGCGTGCACCTGCGGGGGTCGCCTACGCGATGGCGGTCGTGTCCGCGTGCACGATGACCCTGACGCGGCCGGTCCACAACGCGATCTTGCCGCAGCTCGCGGACACACCCGAACAGCTAACCGCCTCCAACTCTGTGACCGGCGCCGTCGAGGGATTCGGGTATTTCCTCGGCCCCTTGCTCAACAGCGTTCTGGTGGTCGTTGGCGGCCCGGCGCTGGTGTGCGTCGTCATCGGCGCGCTGATGTCCGTCGCCGCGCTGCTGACGTCCGGGCTGCGGCTGCGCCCGGCGGGCGCACCCCAGGCCGACGTGCCGAGCGATTCGGAGGAAGCGCCGACGCCGGCATCACTGCGCGCCGTACTGCACGACGTCGGGGAGGGTGTGAACGTGCTTCGACACGACCGCCCCGCGGCGGCCATCACGCTGTTCACGGGTGCCCAATTCCTCGTGCTTGGCATGTTGGACATCTTCTACGCGGTCTTGGCCATCGACGTGCTCGGCATCGGCGAGCAGGGGGCGGGCCTGCTCGCCGCGGCCGTCGGCATCGGAGGGCTCGCCGGTGCGACGGCGACGGCAACCTTGGTGGGACGCCGGCGCCTGGCATCCCCGATCGAGGTGGCTATCGGCGTCATGGCCGGGGCCACAGCCGCGGTGTCGCTGACGGCGCTGTTCGGGCCGACCTTGCTGTTGCTCGTCATCGCCGGCGCGGGTCGCAGTTTCTTCGACGTCGCAGCGCGCACCCTGCTGCAGCGAAGCGTGCGGGACGAGATCTTGGTGCGGGTGTTCGGCCTGCAGGAGGCGCTGCTCATGGGGGGGTTCGCCGTTGGCGCGGCCTTGGCTCCCGTGCTGCTCGGCGTCTTCGGCGAGCAGGGTGCGTTCGTCGCGGTCGGGGTGTTGATCGTCGGGACCGGTGTAGCGGTGCTGCCGTTCTTGCGCGCGCTTGACCGGCGGGCAGTCGTCCCTGATGCCGAACGCCTTGCCCTGCTCGGATCGATCCAGATGTTCGCCGTCCTATCGCAGCCGCGGTTGGAAAACATCGTTGCTCGGTTGAAGCCCGTGCATGTTGACGCAGGCCGCAATGTGATCACGCGCGGCGAGGTCGGCGATCGCTTCTTCATCGTCGCGCAGGGAGAGGCGGCCGTCTTGGTCGACGGCCGCGAACTCACCCGGCATACGCGAGGTGGCTACGTCGGGGAGATCGCCTTGCTGCGCGATATCCCACGTACCGCCGACGTTCGAGCGGAGACAGACCTCGAGCTCTATGCGCTGGATCGAGACGACTTCCTGTTCGCGGTAACCGGTTCCCGGCGGGGGGTTCGGATCGCGGATTCGGAAGTGGATCGGCGTCTCGCGCAGCTCGACGCCCTAGAGGAAGACTGACACACGTTCGCAACATGATGTCGCGAACCGCCAGCCTCGACCGGCCGAACGACGGGGTGGAGCCCCTCTCTCCGATCGAAGGCCCCGGCTGCCCGCAGCTGGGGCTTTCGACCATCTAGGCTCAGCGCCATGATCGAGCAGACGATCCGCATCCGCTGGCGAGACGTCGACGCCTATGCGCACGTGAACAACGCCGTGTACCTGACCTATCTGGAGGAAGCGCGCGATCGCTGGGTCGAATCGACCCTTCCCGACACGAACTTCGTGATCGTGCGTATCGCGATCGACTTTCGACGCGAGTTGGCGTTGTCCGACGAGGAGGTCACGGTGACGTGTCGTGGCACGGGGTACGGCACCTCATCGATCCGCACGACGGAGCAGATCGTCGCGAAAGGGGGTTGGGTGGCGGCTGAGGCGGAGTCGGTGGTGGTGGCTCACGATGTCGAGACGCGCCGTTCGCGACCGTTGACGCCGATGGAACGATCGCTCCTCGATGCCGGGATCGCGGCGGACGAGCGCTAGCTCGGCAGGACCCGGCGACCCCACTTGAAGTGGTCGCGATACCAGCCACTGCCGACCCACATGATCGTGACGCCTCCGGGCGTGCTCGAGGAGTCGAGAGCCCACCCGCGCCCGATGTAGGTGTCGACGTGGTCGACGACGCCGTTGTAGTCCCCGTCGTAGAACATGACGTCGCCGGGTCTCAGGTCGTCGTACTTGATCTTGCTCGGCGTCATCGTGGCCATGTCGGCAGACGTTCGCTGCGGCAGTGACCACCCGCGATAGGGGCGCGGCGGCGCGACCTTCCAGGCGGCACCGTCGCTTGCTCGCAGGATCCACCACGTGATCCCAGAGCAGTCGAACCCGCTACGGGGCTGGCCGCCGAGTGCGGAAGGCTCCGGCGTCTCCAGACCCCACTCACCGCCCCACACGTAGGGGTACCCCGCGTAGCGGATCCCCCAACGAACGATCTTGAGCGCGCGGCTTCCAAGGTGGGGCAACTGCACGTCAGCGTATTGCGCAAGCAGGTTCGGCACGTTCCACGATGGTTGCGTGGTCGCCTTCCACAAGGAGTACGCGACCTGCGACCTCGGCATCTCGTCGTGAGGCGCCACGTCCATCCATTCCGAGCCCGTCGGTGCGTTGTACCGCAGGCCCAAGCGCATACCGAGCACGGTTGTGCCGAAGTTCGGCGCAGTCTTGAATCGCACGCCGTCGCGCGTGTGGATGTCGTTCAGTGCCCGAGCGGCCGGGCCGAGCCCGAGCGCGAGCGATAGTGCGCGATGCACCGTGGCCATGGTGACCGGAGCGTCCGGTTCGAACGCGCCCGAACGCGCCTTCATCCACCCGTGCCCGACCGCAACCGCCGCATAGCGGTACCAGCCGACCGACGATTCCAGATCCGAGAACGTGATGGCCTGATCCGCGAGCTCGCCGGGCGCGAACGCGCGGACGACCGAGCGCGCGAAGTACTTGCGCGACTCGATCTTGTCGGGCCGGAAGTTGTACGTGCCGTCGGCGTTGGGATGGAAGTCGAGCATCCAGTCGTTCGTCTTGCCGACCCATACGATCGCGGGCTTGGCCCACACGTCGGAGCCGTCGAGGTCCGCGAAGGTCACCGACGTGCTCGCGGCGGTGCGCGACGTGAGTCCCGGCACCGTCGAACGCGTGCGCGGGTACACGACCGGGATCTGGGGCGTGCCGGACCCGGCCTCGCCGGCGCGGAGCGACGTGTGCCGGGGCACCGCTTGGGCCGGGACCGTGGCCAACGCGAGGCACACTGCGAGCGACGCGACGATTGCGACTGACACCGTGCGCGCGCGACGACGAAGCGAGCATCCCCCCGGAAGCATGTAGTGGTGGTCGGCCCCTGGGCCACCGACCTTGAGCCGGGGGTAGGCTCGCACCATGTTGGGGGAGCGCGATGCGGTCGTCGCCGAGGTGACCCCGTACCAGGTGCATGGCTCGCCGCACGTCACGATCGTCCTGGCCTTCGCGGACAAGACCTTCACGCAAGCGCAACTGGGCAGTGAAAGCGTGCCGGCGGACCTGCACCCCGGCGATCACGTGATCGTGCGTTTGGCGATGAGCGTCGTCGTCGCCATCGAACGTGCGGCCCCGGGCGGCGGCTCCGAGTAACCGACTACGACTGGGGGCCCTCCCGGCGGACGGCCTCGACCCCCTCGAGGGCTTCGCGGAGGTCGACGAGCCACTCATCCTGCCGTTCGGCGACGAGCCGCACGCACCACGCCAGAGCGTGGCTCCGCGATCGGGCAACCCCTGCGTCGACGAGGGTGTCCAAGACCGCTCGCTCCGACATCCGAAGGCGGGTCATCGCGGGCGTGGAAACGGTGGTGAAGAGCACCCGCAGGTCGCCGCAGGTCGCCCCCCAGCTGATCTTGCGACCGAAGCGACGCTGCGCCTCGTCGGCGATCCGCATCCGGTGGCTACGCGTGTCCTCCCGGAACCCTTGGACGCGAGCTTGCCGGGCGGCCTGTTTGGTCTGCGGACCGGCGTCTTCGGGCAGGTCGGGTTCCGCCAGCGCACCCACGACGAGGATCTCGTCTCGGTCGAATTCCACTTGCGGTGCAGCGGAGAACCAGTCGCCGGGCAAGCGCCCCGCGAACCAGCCCTCGAGGTGGTCCTGGAAGTCATTGGTATCTGTCATGTCATGAAGATTACATCATTACAGACATACGTCAATCGAAGAGTGGGCGACGACTCCCGTGTTGGTAGTCTTCCCGTCCTTGGATCCCCTTCCTGAAGACGTGATCCCGGCCGCCTACGCCGGGAGCCAGCTTTCAACGGGCCTCGAACCCCCCGACCTGGCCTACGCAGGCTTGGCCATGCCGGTCGCGCATCCCGAGGCCGCGGGAGAGATGGGCGCCCAGGACACCGAGATCGCCGAGGCGATCGCAGCAGGCGCGGGGTGGATGACCGAAGTGCTCGCCAGGCTCGTCGACAAGGACACGACCCTCGGCCATGAAGAGGCCGGGCAGGCAGTGATCGCCGAATCGCTGCGCGAATTAGGGCTCGAGCCTGTTGACGTCCCGATGGATCCCGACGCGCTCCACGCACACCCGGCCGCCTCTCCCTTCGACTGGGACGTTCGTGACAAGCGCAACGTCGTGGCCACGTGGGCGCCGCAGCGGCCCGACGGCGGGCTCAGCCTGATCCTCAACGGGCATATCGACGTCGTGAGCCCGCAGCCGCTGTCCCACTGGACGCGCGATCCGTTCACCGCGCACGTTGAAGACGACTGGTTGTACGGGCGTGGCGCAGCCGACATGAAGTGCGGCCTCGCATCGATCCTCGGCGCGGTCAAGGGGTTGCGGGAGCTCGGCCTGACGCCGAACGCCGCCGTACACCTCCAGTCGGTCGTGGAGGAAGAGTGCACGGGCAACGGCGCGCTGCAGACACTGCTGGCCGGCTACCACGCGGATGCCGCGATCATCGCCGAGCCGTTCGGGGCCGCCATCACGACGTCGCAGGTCGGCGTGTTGTGGTTCGACGTCGTGATCGAGGGGCTACCCGGTCACGCCGCGGAAAGTGGTCATGCGGTCAACGCGATCGAGGCGAGCTTGGCGATGATCGGCGCCTTGCGGTCGCTGGAGGCTGAGCTCAACGCCGCGCCGCCACCGCCCTACAACCAGTACGCGCATCCGATCGCGCTGAACGTCGGCCAGATCCACGCGGGCGACTGGAACTCCACCGTTCCGGGCGAGTGCGTCACGGGCTACCGGATCGCGACCTATCCCGGTACGCCGCTTGCGCAGTTGCGTGAGCGGATCGAAAGGGTGGTCGCCGACGCGGCGGCGGAACGCCCGGAGGCGTTTCCGCAAGCGCCCGCGATCGTCTACCGTGGCTTCGCCGCCGAGGGCTACGCGCTTCCCCAGGATCACTTGCTGGTCGACTCGCTGTCTTCGGCATACGCCCGGCACATGGGCGCGCCACCGGCTCTCGTCGCGACCACGGGCACCACCGACGCTCGTGTGTTCGGCCACGTCGGCGGCATCCCGTCGGTGTGCTTCGGGCCCTACGCCGAGGGCGCCCACGGGATCGGCGAGCGGGTGTACCTTCCCAGCGTGGTGCAGACCGCACAGGTGATGGGGTTGTTCATCAAGGACTGGTGCGGCTTGTCATGACGGCAGTGTGGTGGGGCCTCGGCCTGATCGTCTTGATCGTCGCGGCGCGCGGGCTGGTCGCGTGGATCCAGCGACGCGATGGTGGGACCGCCGAGGACGCGTTCGGCCCGCCTCCCGACACGATCGCATCCACCGCCACGAGCGCGCCCGGCTTGATGATCACGACGAAGCCCCTGACGGGGATCCCGGCGATCCGAAACTTCTTCCGTACCAACGAGACTCCGATCTACTTCGTGAGCGCGACGGCGTTCAACCTGCTGGGCATCGATCGGTGGGTTCGCAATTTCCGGTTCGTGAATTACTACGACTCCTTCGACGGCACGCACCCGAACGTGTTCGTACCGAAGGAGCAGACACCGCGCTCGTTCGAGTCGATCGAAGAGATCGTGAACTACTTGCTCGGTCACAAGGAGGTGGGCGATCTTGTCTCGAGCAACGGCGGATCGGGCAAAGCCGCCTTCCTGATGTTCGACGAAGAGACCGAGCAGCTTGCCGCCGAGCTTGGGTTGGACATGGCGTTCCCGTCGGCGTCGCTTCGCCACCGGATGGACTCCAAGATCGAGACGACGCGATTGGGCAATGAGGCCGGAGTGCCGAGCGTGCCGAACACGATGGGTCGAGGCACCGACTACGACGGGCTGCTCACGCTCGCCGCGGATGCGGGCCTGGGCGATGACCTCGTCGTGCAGACGCCCTATGGCGACTCCGGTCAGACGACCTTCTTCATCGCGAACCGCGGCGACTGGAAGGAGCACGAAGACCAGATCGTGAACGACGACATCAAGGTGATGAAACGTATCGAGCCGCGCGAGCTCGCCATCGAGGGCGTGATCACGAGGCACGGCACGTTGGTAGGTCCGCTGATGGCGGAACTGACCGGGTTCCCGGAGCTCACGCCCTATGACGGCGGGTGGTGCGGCAACGACGTCTCGCCGGAACTGCTGACCGAGAAGCAACGGCGCACCGCGCGCGAGCGCACGATCGCGATGGGCGAACGTCTGCGCGAGGAGGGCTACCGCGGGTACTTCGAGCTGGACTACCTGCTGGATGCGGATACCGGTGAGATGTGGCTCGGCGAGTTGAACCCGCGGGTTACCGGCGCATCCAGCATCACGAACGTCACGGCGGTGGCCTACGGCGACATGCCCTTGTTCTTGTTCCATCTGTTGGAGTTCATGGACATGGACTACGAGATCGACGTGGATGAGCTGAACGAGCGATGGGCACAAACCCACAACCTGGACGAATGGACCCAGTTCATCTTGAAACAGACCGAGGACGTCACGGAGCTGATCACGCGTGCGCCGGCCTCGGGTATCTGGAAGATGCGCGGCGACGGCATCGGGTTCGCGCGACGCGACACGGACTGGCACACGGTATCCGACGAGTCCGAGGCGTTCTACCTGCGTATCGCAGGAGTGGGTCAGTACCGTTACCCGGGAGCGGATCTGGGCATCATGGTCACCCGCGGCCGCTTCATGAACGAGGAGCACGAGCTCCTGGATCGCGCCCGGGACTGGATCACGGGTATCAAGGGGCAGTTCACCAGCGTGCCGCCGGGCGCCGATGAGCCCCCCGTGGTCAAGCCCGAGCCGTTCGGCTTCAAGATGCTCTGATCCGCCTCGGTGGTGGCCTTCACCCGGTGGGCCTGGGATTATCTGGCATCGATGCGGATGCTTCCGTTCACATTCCGTGCCGCCGAAGAGTTGGAGCTGGGCGAGAAGTGGCAGGCCGCCTTCGACGAGAAGTGGCCTCACTACAAGACCTGGTTCCTTCGCGAAGGCGAGGCTGCTCGACCGTCGTACGCCACGAGCGTTCGCATGCTGCGCGCGCACATGCCGGAGCTGATGCCCGCCTACGAGCGGGCCGTCGACCTTGCCGGCGGCGGCGACCTCGCGGCGCGCATGCTGTCGCTGTACAAGCCGCCGCCGTATCTGGCTGCGTGCTCCCAGGGCGTGTGGACACGCGATACCGCACCGATGCTCGTGCGCAACTACGATTACGCGCCGTCGCGCTTCGAGGGCATGATCTGGTCGACGAAGTTGCTCGACAAGCGCGTGATCGGCATGAGCGACTGCCTGTGGGGCTTGCTCGACGGCATGAACGACGACGGACTCGCCGCATCGCTCACGTTCGGCGGTCGTCGCGTGCTGGGCGACGGGTTCGGGATCCCGCTCGTGATGCGGTACCTGCTGGAGACCTGTAGCACGGTGGACGATGCGCGGGCCGCGCTGACGCGGCTGCCGTATGCGTTGAGTCACAACCTCACGCTCGTCGATGCCGCGGGGACGGTGCTGACCGCGTACCTGTCGCCGGACCGCGAGCCGATCTTTCGGCAGTTTCCGGCTGCGACGAATCACCAAGGCATCGTGGAGTGGCCCGAGCAAGCGCGCGCGACACGCACGATCGAGCGGGAGCAAACGATCGTCCGACTGCTCGGTGACCCGGCGATCGATCAGCACACGTTCGTCGACAGCTTCCTGCGCTCCCCGCTGTTCTCGACGTCGTACGCGAACGGGTTCGGCACGTTGTATACGGCCGTATATCGCCCGACCGAGCGGATCGCCCGGTACGTGTGGCCTTCGCGTTCCTGGCAGCTGGGCTTCGACGATTTCAGCGAGGGCGAGCACACCGAAGTGCTCGCCGAGCCCACGTTCGCCACGTCCGCGGGCTGAGCGCGAGATGCGGACCGAGACGCTGTCGGTCGACACGCGTGGCCGGCGCGCAGCCGATCTCACCGAACGGATCCGTGCGTTCGCGCACGCCGGTACCGACGGACTCATCAACGTATTCGTGCCGCACGCGACGGCCGGGCTCGCGGTTATCGAGGTGGGTGCCGGGTCAGAGCAGGATCTCGAAGAGCTCATCGAGCGGACCTTCCCGCGGGACGGTCGATACGCGCATCGACACGGCAGTGTGGGTCATGGCGGCGATCACGTGCTTCCCGCGTTCATCTCGCCGTCGCTGAGCGTGCCCGTGATCGACGGTGAGCTCGCCTTGGGCACCTGGCAGTCGATCGTGCTGGTCGATCCGAATCGTGAGAACAACGAGCGAACGGTGCGGCTGAGCTTCGTGCCGGCCTAGAGGTACTGACCGGGCGCCCGTTCCTTGGACGAGAGCTTCGCGGGCGCCTCGGACACGGCCTGCACGTCGCGTTCACGCAGCAGGACCAGATCCTCACCCTGGAGCTCGACCTCGAGTCCCGCCGACGGCAGGAACAGCACGCGGTCGCCGGCCTTGGCCACGCGAACGTCGGGTCCCACAAGCGTGACGTCGCCCCACGACAGGCGCTTTGGGGCCGGCATCGCGGTCGCGGGGATGAGCAGGCCGCCGGAGCTTCTGCGCTCGCCGTTGTCGGGCGCGCGCACAACGAGGCGGTCGCCCGTCAGTCGTAACGACGGGTCGCCCACGGGCTTCTTGACGCGGGGTTTCCGCGGCTTGGCCGCCGGCGACGTCGCAGGTGGCGTGCTCGCAGCGTCCTTCGTCTCGGTGGCGCGTGGCATGGGCCGAGTGTACCGAGCGCGACCCGGTAGCATGAGCGCCCGATGAACGCCCGCACGCTTCTCAAGGCTGCCACCGCCCGTTTGAAGGGCTCTCCCGCGATCGACCATTGGCAGCCGGGTCGCGAGCGCATCGAGGCGGAGATCTTGATGATCGATCTGCTGGGCGAGGAGCCGGCGCCGACCGACGAGGTCGCGTCCGAAGACCAGCGAACCTACGAAGCGTGGGTGGAGCGGCGCTTCACGGGGGAACCGATCGCGCACATCACGGGCACGACCGACTTCCGCGGGATGGATCTGATCGTGGAGCCGGGGGTGTTCGTTCCCCGCGACTCCTCGGAGTGGCTCGCCGAGCAGGCGGTGCGGCGCCTGCGCACCCGCACGGATCCGGTCCATGTGGACCTGGCGAGTGGCATGGGCACGATCGCGCTGGCGGTCGCCAACGAGGTGGCGACCGCCGAGGTGTTCGGCGCGGAGTTGTCCGATGCAGGTGTCAAGCTCGCTCGGCGCAACGCTCGCCATTTCGGCTTGCACGCGCGCTTCGGGGCGGGCGACCTGTTCGCGCCGGTCCCCAAACGCCTGCGAGGGCTCGTCGACGTGATCACGATCCACCCGCCGTATGTCGCCAAACACGAATTGCAGGACCTCCCCGACGAGATCAAGGACTGGGAGCCGGCTCACACGTTGACCGACCACAGCGACGACGGGCTCGGTTTGGTGCGTCGCACGGTAGACGAAGCGCCGGCGTGGCTCGTGGCATCGGGGTGGCTGCTGATGGAGACCGACCCCGATCGGGCCCGTGACGTGAAGAAGGTCATGAACGCAGGAGGGTTCCGCGACGTTCGTTCGACGAAGGGCGGGCCGATCCCGATCACACGCGTGATCGTGGGAAGGAGGCCACGGTGACAACGACCGCGCCATACGGCTCGTGGGCGTCGCCCATCTCGGCTGAGATGCTCGCGACCACCGCGATCGGGCTGGGCGAAGCTTCACTGCAAGACGGCGTGGCATATTGGTTGGAGATGCGCCCGACCGAGGGTGGGCGCTTCGTCGTCGTCAAAGGTGATCCGCATTCCGATCCCGTCGACATCACGCCCGCCGGGTTCGACGCGCGAACGATGGTGCACGAATACGGCGGCGGGTCCTACGTGGTGCATCGGGGCACCGTCTACTTCTCGAACATGCCCGACGCGCGCCTGTACCGACAAGACGCCGGCGCCGAGCCGATCGCGATCACGCCAAAGACCGACGCGAAGCAGCGCTTCGCCGACGGCGCCATCACGTCCGACGGCCGGTGGTGGATCGGCGTGCGCGAGCGACACGATCTCGGTCCCGGGATGCTCGATGTCGTGAACGAGCTGGTCGCCGTCGCAACCGACGGATCGTC
Source organism: Actinomycetes bacterium (assembly GCA_031369745.1). GTDB lineage: Bacteria > Actinomycetota > UBA4738 > UBA4738 > HRBIN12 > AC-51. The sequence continues at coordinate 4 of JANMPG010000110.1, read as the reverse complement.
CGAG
>JANMPG010000167.1:0-8508 GCA_031369745.1 Actinomycetes bacterium | reverse complement strand
GCCCGTCAGGAAGGGGAGGTGGTGCATATGGGTACGGTCGCGACCAAGAGTCTCGACAAGCCCGATGAGACCCGCGAGTTCCCGAACGGGTCGGCCGCGATGATCACGATCGGATCGACGCTGATCGGTCGTGCGCGGATGGAGCCCGGCTGGCGTTGGTCCAACGACGTCAAGCCGATCGCCGGGACGGAGCGGTGCATGATCCTGCACAAGGGTTACTGCATCTCCGGCACGTTGACGGTCCAGGCCGAGGACGGCACCGAGACGCAGGTCGGTGCGGGCGACGGGTACGTCATCGAGCCGGGGCACGATGCCTGGGTGGTGGGCGATCAGCCCTACATCGGGGTGGACTTCGCCGATGAGATGAAGGGGTACGCGAAGCCTCAGTAGGCGCGTTGGGCGCGACGGCTACCATGCTGGCCGTGTCCGACAACGCGATCCCCACCGAGCAGCGTTCCTTCGCATCCCGGGTGAAACAGCTGCGACCAGCCTGGAAGGGCCTGGTCGCGTTCGTCCTGTATCTCGGGCTTGCGTGCCTGATCTGGCTGCCGCCGATAGGCGGCGCCATCACCTCGCGTTACGTCGGCTATGGCTGGACGGACGCGCGTTTGTACCAGTGGGGGCTCGCCTGGACGCCGTGGGCGATCCTGCACGGGCACTCGCCGTTGTTCGCGTTCGACGTGTTCGCACCCGCGGGGATCGACATCAGTTGGGTCACGTTCATGCCGAGCCTCGGCATCGTCGCCTACCCGCTGACGAAGCTGTTCGGCACGCTCGTGTCGCTGAACGTGTTGCTGCTGCTCGCCCCCGCGCTCGCGGCGTGGGCCGCGTACCTGGTGTGCCACCGGCTGACCGGGCGGTTCTGGGCCTCGGTACTGGGAGGCCTGTTCTTCGGGTTTTCGACCTTCATCGGTGGGCACATGGTCGATCACCTGAACCTCGTGATGATCGTTCCGGCGCCGCTTGCCGTGTACCTGGTGATCCGGCGGATCGAGGGGTCGTTGGGTGCGGTGACGTTCGTCGGGCTGCTGACGCTTGACCTGCTGTTCTACTTCGGCATCTCGACGGAACTGTTCGCCACGACGACGCTGTTCGCGGTCATGGCGTTCGTGCTCGCACTGCTGTTCGCGCGGCGCGACGTCGGGCGGGTGTTTCGAGCGGGGCTGCTCGTCGCGCTGAGCTACCTCATCACCGGGCTGCTGCTGGTGCCGTTCCTCAACGCCGCGCTCGACAACGAGCCCGCCGAGGTGCTGCGTCCGGTCGACCAGACGGTGGTCGATCTCGCCGGCTGGGTGGTGCCACGTGAGCACACGTGGCTGGGCGGCGACCGGTTCGCGTCGATCAGCGGCAGGTTTTCGGCGGCCCCGCAGGAAGACGCCGGCTACGTCGGTCTGGCCGCCGTCATCATGTTGATCGGGTTCGCGATCACCGAGCGGCGGCGACGCGGCACGTGGCCGCTCGTCGCCTTCATCGGGGTCGGCGCGGTGTTGTCATCCGGCCCCGCGTTGCGCGTGTTGGGCGAGACCACGTTCTCGATGCCCGGCGAGCTGCTGACGAAGGTCCCGTTACTGCAGCACGCCACCGCCCAGCGATTGCCCGCCTATGTGGCGCTCGCCCTCGGCGTCGTGGCGGCGTTGTGGGTGTCGCGCGGCGCCGGGAGGCAGGTGGTGGTTCGGTGGGGGGTGAGCGGCGTCGCGGCCCTGATGGTGCTGCCGGTCGCGGCGCCGTCGTCGTTCCACGCCTACGGCGCCGCGCCGGGGTTCTTCACCACGGGCGACGTCCATGACCAGATCCGCGAGGGCGAGACGGTGTTCGCGATCACGGAGCGCACGGGCACCGAGCTCGCGTGGCTCGCCGAAAGCGACTTCTGGTATCGGATCCCGCAGGCCTACGTCGGCCCGATCCCGCCGGCGTATGAGGGACAGCCGCTCTATCGCGGGCTCGCAGTGAACCAACGTAATCCCTATATGCCGACGCCCGAGGACTTCGCGGCGTGGTTGAACGAGACGGGCACGACTGCGTTACTGCTGGATGACGACGCAGCATGGAAGTTCCAGTTCCTGTTGGAGTCCGTCGGGCTCGAGCGGGCGCATCAAGGAGACGGCGTGAGCGTTTGGCGACCCGGGTCCGCCGGATACGTGGCCTCCGATGAGGCGGGTGTCGTGATCAAAGGGGACCCGGACCATGTGGCCGGCGTGCTGCGGTCGTTCTCATTCCCGTCGCTCGACGGCTCGACACGCATCGAGGGATCGGACGGCAAACCGACGTTGTTCACGTTCGTCGGGCCGGATTGCAACGACTGCGCTGCGCACCTGCAGGCGCTCGACGTCTTCGCAGCCTCGCACCCCGACGTCCGTGTGATCGCGGTGTCGTCGTGGGATCCGACCGGTGCGAACACCGCCACGATCGAGGCGCTGGACCTGAGCTATGAGGTCGCGGCCGACCCGCTCGGGCGCATGGCCACCGCCTCGTTCGCGCAGCCCCTGCCGTTCATGGACCAGCCGACGCCGTTTTCGATCCTGGTCGCCGCCGACGGCCAGGTCGTTTCCGCGCACGACGGTGTGTGGTCGAACGACGCCGCAGCGGCGCTCGGGATCTGATCACCCGCTACGACGACGGGGACGGCGTCGCCGAGGACGACATCAGGTTGTCCTGGTGCAGGAACGGTGGCGCGGTCCCGTAGGGACAATCCTGTCGCAGCGGCAGGATCAGTTTCCGCATGTTCGGCGGCCGTGAGAAATCGAACGCACCGGTCAGCGGGTCGGCCTGCGCGTCGCGCGCGGTCAACGGATCGATGCCGAACAGTTGCTCGATGAACGCGAGCACCGAGGAGAACTCGTACGTGTGACTGTCGACGGCGCCCCCGAGGCGGTTGTCGCCTCGCACGGTCCACGGCGACATGATCAGCCCCGGGGTCCGCGCGCCCAGACCCATGATGTCGTACTGCGGTGGTGCCACGTGGTCGTAGTAGCCGCCGAAGTCGTCCCAGATCTCGATCACCGCGGTGGACTTCCAGTAGGGGCTGTTCTGCAGGTCGTTCATCATCTGCACGGTCCAGTTCTCGCCCGCGCAGACGCTCTGGTCGCGGTTCGGCAAGATCGGATGCTCGTTGTACGGCGCCGGCGGGTTGACCCACGACACCTGGGCGAGGGTGCCGCCGTTGATGTCGTTCAAGAACGAGTCCGACGCCACGACGTTGTCCCACAGATCCGGGCTATAGCGAACGTTCTTGATCGCCCGCATGATGTCGCCGATCGGAAAGACCGGGTCGGAGTAGAACTTCCACGACACGCCGGCCTGCGACAGCCGCTCTGGCAGCGTCGGGATCTCCAGGCATGCCCGGATCGTGTACAGGTTGCTGCGGATGGCGTTCATCGCGTTGGGGTGGTCGTCCACGATCGCGTTCTGGTCGCGCATGATCGTGTTCAGTTCGTCGAGCGACAGATCTTGCGGGAAGGCGGGGGAGTAGCCGTTGGGGTCGTCGCAGTAGCGTCCCGGGCTCTCGGTGATCTCGGACTTGTTGTCCATGATCCCGTCGGACTGGGCCGCGACGGTGTACAGGTGCTCGGGGAACGTCGGACCATACTCGGAGGTGAAGAACCGATCGGTCAGCACGAAGCGATCCGCGTAATCGAAGTAGTGCGGGATCGTCTTGCGGTTGAACTGGGTGTACCCGTCGAGGTTCTCGCCACCATCGATCGTGTCGAACCCGTCCATGCGGCCGCCGTCGATCGAGTAGAGCCCCGACCAGAATCCGTGCACGATCTGCACGTCGGTCACGTCGGGAGCGGCCCCCAGCGCAACGACGGTGCCGTCAAGCGTCCGGCCCTGGGTGGCACCGTCGGCGCCGGGGTACGTCCCGAAATAGTGGTCGTAGGTCCGGTTCTCCTTGATCACGAAGATCACGTGCTCGATGGGAACCTCGGCGGGCAGGTGCGCGGTGACCGGCGGCGCGGTCGGACGGGTCACGCCCGTCCTGTTGGGGTCCAGGGTGAAGGTCTTGTCGATGTAGCCCTCGGTGAATTTGGTGGGGTCTTCCTGCCACGGCTGCTTCGTGGGCGTCGTGTCGGTCGGGGTCGTGTCGCGTGTGCAGGCGATCGCGACGAGCGCGAGCACGGCCACGGCCGCCGCCGTTCGGATCAGCGCGCCGTGCGCACGCTGCGGCCGTCGTGAGGAGGGGGAATGCACGGTTCCGAGTATCGGGGCAAGCGGAGTCGGCGACAACGACCGTGCCCGGCCGCTAGCCTCGTTGCCATGCGAACGACATCACTTCGCGTGCTGGCCGGCTTCGCCTCGGTGTGCGTGGTCGTGGGTATCGCCGCGCTCGCCACCTCGCCCGCGACTGCGGCGGCATCGTGCGAAGCCTCGATCGTCCCGCCGACGGGAGCGCCCGGCGACCTGCTCCTTGCCGTGACGGGCGAGCCCGGAGCGGCCGTCGCCGTCGGGATCCACTTCGACGGCGGCACGGGGCGACCGCTGGTCGTGCGCCAAGTGGCCGGGCAGTGGCAGCGTGTGATGATCCCGATCCGAAACGGCGCAGGCACGATCCAGCTGCAAGATGCCGTCACCGTCGGTGATCGCACGTGGGCGGTCGGCGTCCTGCGGAACGAAGTGCCGATGGCGGGCTGGTTACAGGGCGATCGTTGGCGCTGGTCGACACCGATCGACCCGGGCGGCACCGAGGATGAGTTCCTGGGAGTGACGCTCGCCGAGGACGGCACATTGTGGGCCGTCGGCAAACATCAGCAGGGACACGACTATCAACCGTTGATCCAGCGCTACGACGGGTCGGCGTGGCACGTCGTGGCCTCGCCGGTCGTGTCGGGCTCGGCCGTGCTGAAAGACATCGCCGCGGCCGCCGACGGCACGCTGTGGGCCGTCGGCTGGTCGGTGCACGACGGGGGCGTGACGGTCCCGTTGATCGAACGCTGGAACGGTTCGGCGTGGGTTGTCGAGCCAACGGCGGGTTCGGGACTGCTGAGCGGTGTCGCGGTGGACGCCGAGGGCGTGGCAACTGCCGTCGGATGGGACGACTCGATGACGCCGGCGCGACCGATCGCGTTCGCATCGTCCGGCGGCGTTTGGGCCGCGTTGACCCCACCAGCTCCGAGCGGGCGGCTGACGTCGGTGCTCGCGAGCGTCGGTGCCGTCATCGCGGTCGGTACCGTGAGCGGCGACACGGGCATCCCCCAGCCGCTGCTCGTGCGCGGGATCGGATCCACCTGGTCGACGATCCCGCCGACCGAAAACCCTTCCCTCGGACCGGTCGACCCGGGAGGCGATGTCCTCAACGGCGTGGCCGGCACCGCCGACGCGTTCCTCGCGGTGGGCACACGCGATACGGCGGAACCGTTCGGCTCGCTCGTCGTGAGCGGCGGCTGCTGAACGCGCCTACGGGGCGTTCTCCACCTGGGTCTTGGGGCAGTCCCGGGGCTCCCGCACGAGCGGGTCCAGCGGCTGCTGCGAGAAGTCGAACGCCGAGAGCATGTCGCTGGAGTTCGCATCGCGGCTGGTCAACGGCGCCACATCGAAGATCGTCTCGATGAATCGCAGCACCGAAGAGAACTCATACGTCGTGTGATCGATGTATCCCGGCTTCGCATACGGCGAGATGATGATCGTGGGAACGCGTGGCCCCAGGCCGTACAGATCGACGTGGGGGGGCGCCACGTGATCGTAGAACCCGCCGAAGTCGTCCCAGGTCAGCACGACCGCGGTCGAGTCCCATTCCGGGCTCTGCATCAATGCGTTCAGCAGCTCGACCGTCCAGTTCTCGCCGATGCACACGCTTTGCGGCGGGTGTTCCGACAGGGGGAACGGCGGCGTCACCCACGACACGGCCGGTAGGTTGCCGGCGGCGAGATCCGTCACGAAATCCCTCGCGGGAACGACGTTGGTCCACATGTCGCTGAATCGAACGTGGCGAACCATACGCAGCGGTTGCACCCACTCGTTCTCGCCGCGGTAGTCCTTCCACGAGATGCCGGCCGCCTCGAGGCGATCGGGGAGCACAGCCACGTCGGTGCACGGCCAGCGCTGCTCCCAGAACTGCGGGATCTGCGCGGAGCCCTCCGCGCCTTGACCTTCGAGCCGGTACACCTGCTCCTGCTCGGCGCGGCTGAGGTTCCGGAACGAAAAGACCGTCTCGAGCGGGTCGTCGCACATCTGCCGTCGGCCGATGCCCAGCTGTCCGGGCCGCCCGTGGTCGACGAACCGGTCGGACTGTGACGCGAACGTCCACAGGTGCTCCATGCCGGTTGGCCCGTAGATCGAACTGAAGAACGCGTCGGAGAGCGCGTACGTCCGCGCGTAGGCCCAGTAGCTCGGGATCTGATCCTCGGCGTACTGCGTGTACCCGACGTCGTCGAAGCAGTTCATCTTGCCGCCGTTGATCGCGGTGATGCCGTCGGTGAAGCTGTGTCCCGAGGCGAACCCGCGGTCGGGCGCGCGCACCAGCGGTCGCGTCCCACCGTCACACGTCGCGCCTTCGGTCGCGCCATCGGCGCCGGGGAACTGCCCGAAGTAGTTGTCGAACGTGCGGTTCTCTTTGATGACGAACACGACGTGCTCGATCTTGCTGCGCGCTTGGGCGACGACCGCGGGGTCGCTGGGGCTGGCGGGGGCGAGCGACGTTGCCTGCCCGGGGTCGAGCACCGCAGGTATGTCCGACGTGTCAGAGCCGCCGGTGCACGCGACCAAGACCATGCCAACGGCAACGACGGCGAGCCCGAAACGGATGGGAAGACGCGGACACATCCGGTCGAGGGTATCGAACGCCGCCTGCCGTGCCCGGTTGACGCTTGCGTGAGGCCGTCCCTAGCCTTGGCCGTCCCCATGCGCATGACTTCGTTCCGTCTGTTCGCAGCGACCGCGCTGGCCGTGGTGTCCGTCGGCGTCGCCGCATCGGGCGTCTTCGCGGCCTCCGATCTGGCGAGCTGCACCTTCCAGCCACGTGAGGGCGACGCTGCCGAACAGCTGGCCACGATCTTCGAGTCGGTCACGACGACGGGGGCGAACGACGTGTGGGCGGTCGGCTCGCATGTCGTCGGCGGCGTCAGTACCGCGTACGCGGAGCGATATGACGGCTCCGCGTGGACCGTGCAGGATCTCGATCTGCCGACGGGGCCAACCTCGATCTCCTCGCTGTACGACGTCCGGGCGTTCGGCCCCGACGACGTGTGGGCCGTGGGCACGTGGATGGGCGACATCCCGTTGATCCAGCACTGGAACGGCACCGCGTGGTCAAGCATCGAGCCACCCGAGCTTGCGGGAACCGAGCGCATCCTCACCGGGATCGATGGCACGGGGCCCGATGACCTGTGGGTCGTGGGCCAGCATCGTGTCTCGAATCAGGAACATGGGGTCGTGCTGCACCGCACCGGCACCGGGTGGGTGGTCGTTGCGTCACCGCCGGAGGCGGCCGTGCTGCACGGTGTCGCGATGCTCGGGCCGAACGCACCCCTGATCGCCGGTTGGTCGATCGACGCCCAGGGCTACGGCCAGGCGTTGCTCGCGACCCGCAGCGGTGACGCCTGGATCCGCGAGCAGGTCCCCGCCGCTGCGGGGCGCAACGTCTTCCTCATGGGTGTGGCCGTCGGCCAGCCTGGATCGGCGTGGGCCGTGGGTTACTCCAACGACTCGCCCAACGGCGATGCGCCGGTCACGTTGCTGCGCGGCGCCGACGGTTGGCACGACGTCGCGGTGCCCGAGCAGGGTGGCTCGGTCCGCCTGTTGTCGGTGGCCACCGATGCGGCCGGCACCGTCGCGGTCGGACAGGTGTCGAGCGGCGGCCTCACCCGGGCGCTCGCCCTTCGTGCCGAGGGTGACGGATGGGCGTCGATACCGGGAGCCGGCGCCGAACCCCCGGACGCGCTTGCCGGCGTGACGATCGACGGCGACGCGGTATGGGCGGTCGGCAAACGCGTCGTCGTCGGGGCCACGTACGGCATCCCGTCTGCGCGCGCCTACTCCTGCGGTACCTGACCGTCCGAAGTCGTCGGGCACGTGCGCTGCGGGAGCACGAGCGGATCGAGCGGCCGCTGCGAGAAGTCGAATGCCGACAACATGTCGCTCGCGTTCGCGTCCCGGCTCGTCAGCGGCGGCACGTCGAAAACGGTCTCGATGAAACGCAGGACCGACGCGAACTCATACGTGGTGTGGTCGATCGCACCGGGCTTCGCGTACGGCGAGATGATCAACGCCGGCACGCGGGGACCAAGACCGTACAGATCGACGTGCGGGGGAGCGACGTGGTCGTAGAACCCGCCGAAGTCGTCCCACGTCAAGATCACCGCCGTGGAATCCCACTCGGGGCTCTGCATGAGTGCGTTCAGGACCTCGACGGTCCAGTTCTCGCCGGCGCACATGCTCGCCGGTGGGTGCTCTGACAGGCCGAACGGCGGGGTGAGCCACGAGACCGCGGGCAGGTCGCCGGCGCGCAGATCCTGCAAGAACCGGGCCGCCGGCACGACGTTGTCGTACATGTCGCTGAAGCGCACGTGGCGCACC
>JANMPG010000068.1:0-9109 GCA_031369745.1 Actinomycetes bacterium | reverse complement strand
ATGGTCATGCCCGGGGACAACGTGGAGATGGTGGTCGAGCTGATCGCCCCCATCGCGATGGAAGACGGACTGCGCTTCGCGATCCGTGAAGGTGGTCGCACCGTCGGTGCGGGCCGCGTCATCAAGATCTTGAAGTAACCCAAGGAAAGAAGACGCTTCGATGGCAGGAACGAAGATCCGCATCAAGCTCCGGGCATACGACCACCGGATGCTCGACGTCGCCGCGCGCGACATCGTCGAGCATGTCCAGCGCACGGGCGCCAAGGTCGTGGGGCCGGTACCTCTGCCGACCGAGCGCAACATCTACACGGTGATCCGCTCGCCGCACAAGTACAAGGACTCGCGCGAGCACTTCCAGATGCTCACGCACAAGCGGTTGATCGACATCGTCGACGCCACCTCAAAGACGGTCCAGGAGCTGCAACGCCTGAACCTGTCCGCCGGGGTGGACATCCAGATCAAGCTGTAAGGACGAGATGACTGACATCAAAGGGATCGTTGGCGAGAAGCTGGGCATGACCCAGATCTTCGTCGAAACGCATGCCGTGCCGGTCACGGTGATCAAGGCTGGCCCGTGCGTGGTTACCCAGATCCGCACGCTTGCGCTCGACGGCTACGACGCGGTGCAGCTCGCCTATGGCTCGGTGCGCCCGCGCGACGTCACGAAGCCTTCCAAGGGTCACTTCGACAAGGCCGGCGTCGAGCCGACGCGCCACCTGGTCGAGCTGCGCACTGACGACGCGGGCACCTATGAGACCGGTCAGCAGGTCACGGCCGATCTGTTCGCCCCCGGCGACAAGGTCGACGTGGTCGGCGTGTCCAAGGGCAAGGGGTTCACGGGTGTGATGAAGCGCCACGGGTTCTCCGGTCTCGGTAGCGGCCACGGCGTGCACAAGAAGCATCGCTCGCCCGGCGCGATCGGCGCGTGCGCCACGCCGAGCCGCGTGTTCAAGGGCATGCGCATGGCCGGGCACTCCGGCAACCAGCGCACGACCGTGCTGAACCTCGAGATCGTCCAGGCCGACCCCGAGCGCGGGCTGCTGCTCGTGCGCGGCGCCGTCCCGGGCCCCAACGGTGGCCTCGTGATGGTGCGCTCAGCCGTCAAGACCCCGCTGAAGAAGGGAGCGTGAGCATGGCGACGATCGACATCGTGGACGCCACCGGCACCACGTCCGGCTCGCGCGACCTGTCCGCCGACATCTTCGAAGCGCCCGTCAACGTGCCGCTGATGCACCAGGTCGTCGTGTCCTCCATGGCAGGCCTGCGCGCCGGCACGCACAAGACCAAGACCCGCGGCGACGTGCGAGGCGGCGGCAAGAAGCCGTGGCGCCAGAAGGGCACCGGCCGCGCACGTCAAGGTTCGATCCGTTCGCCCCAGTGGGTCGGCGGTGGCGTCGCGCACGGCCCCGTGCTGCGCGACCACAACCAGCGCACCAACAAGAAGATGAAGAAGGGCGCGCTTCGCTCGGCGCTGACCGACGCGCTGGCAAGCGGCAAGCTCACCGTCATCGCCGAGCTCGCGTTCGAGCAGCCCAAGACCCGACAGGCCGCCGAGATGCTCAGCGCGCTCGGGTTCGACGGGCGCGTATTGCTCATCTTGAAGGAGCCGAGCGAAGGCGGCGTCGTGGAGAAGTCGTTCCGCAACCTGCAGATGGTCAAGGTCGGCTACGCGGGCGGGCTCGGCACCTACGACGTGCTGCTCGCAGACCACGTGGTGTTCACCGCCGAGGCGCTCGACACACTGCAAGGCACCGGGGGTGAGACCGCATGAAGTCGCCGCGCGACGTGATCATCCGGCCCGTGGTGTCGGAGAAGTCCTACGCCGGGATCGAGCGGAACAGCTACACGTTCCTGGTCGACCCGCGCTCCAACAAGACCGAGATCAAAGAGGCCGTCCAGACGATCTGGAGCGTCCGCGTGACCTCGGTGAACACGCTGAATCGCCAGGGCAAGACCAAGCGCCGCGGTTGGACGAAGGGCAAGCGCTCCGACCAGAAGCGCGCGATCGTGACCCTGGCCGACGGCGATTCGATCGAGATCTTCGAAACGGGGAAGTAGTCGATGGGTGTCCGCAAATACAAGCCGACCACGCCGGGACGACGTGGCGCCAGCGTCTCCACGTTCGAGGAGCTGACGCGCACCAAGCCCGAGAAGGCGTTGGTGACCAAGGGCCGCAACAAGGCCGGTCGCAACGTGCACGGTCGCATCACCACGCGGCACAAGGGCGGCGGCAACAAGCGCCGCTACCGCGTCGTGGACTTCCGTCGCAACAAAGACGGCGTGCCGGCCAAGGTCGCCCACATCGAGTACGACCCGAACCGCTCCGCGCGCATCGCGCTGCTGCACTACGTCGACGGTGAGAAGCGCTACATCATCGCGCCCGACGGGGTGAAGCAGGGCGACATGCTGATGTCGGGCCCCGAGGCCGAGATCCGCGCCGGCAACGCGTTGCCGCTGCGAAACATCCCGGTCGGCACGGTGGTGCACGCGATCGAGCTGAAGCCGGGCGCGGGCGCCAAGATGGCCCGCTCCGCCGGCGCGAGCGTCCAGCTGATGGCCAAGGAAGGCACGATGGCGACCTTGCGCCTGCCCTCGGGCGAGATGCGGTTGGTCCACGCGACCTGCCGGGCCACGGTCGGTGCGGTCGGCAACGCCGAGCACGAGCTGATCCAGCTGGGTAAGGCGGGCCGCGCGCGCTGGAAGGGCAAGCGCCCGTCCGTGCGCGGTGTCGCGATGAACCCGGTCGACCACCCGCTGGGCGGTGGCGAGGGCAAGTCCTCCGGCGGCCGGCACCCGACCTCGCCGTGGGGTCAAAAGGAAGGCCGTACGCGCAAGAAGAACAAGGCCTCGAACAAGTACGTCGTTCGTCGCCGTGGGAAGGGGCGTGGCTGATGCCTCGGTCTTTGAAGAAGGGTCCATTCGTCGACGACCATCTGATGGAGAAGGTCGACGACATGAACAAGAAGGGCGAGAAGAAGGTGGTGCGCACCTGGTCGCGCCGCTCCACGATCGTCCCCGAGATGCTCGGTCACACGATCGCCGTGCACGATGGCCGCAAGCACGTGCCGGTGTTCGTTTCCGAGGCGATGGTCGGGCACAAGCTCGGCGAATTCGCACCGACGCGCACGTTCCGTTCCCACGCCAAGGACGAGCGGAGGAGTCGGTAGGTCATGCCCGAATCTCGCGCAACCAGCAAGTACAACCGCACGTCGGCGCGCAAGATGCGCCGGGTCGTGGACATGGTCCGCGGCCAGCACGTCGCCGAAGCCGAGCGGCTCCTTCGCTTCTCGGGCCTCGGCGCGTCGCGCGACATCGCAAAGCTGCTCAAGTCCGCGGTGGCCAACGCGGAGCAGCACCCCGGTGTGATCGCGGAGAACCTGGTGGTTTCGCGGGCGTGGGTCGACGAGGGCCCCACGCTGAAGCGGTTCCGTCCGCGCGCCTACGGGCGCGCCACGCAGATCCGCAAGCGCACCTCGCACGTGACCCTGGTGGTCCGCACGATGGGAGACGAAAGCTAGTGGGACACAAGATCCACCCATACGGGTTTCGGCTGGGGGTGATCTACCCCTGGAAGAGCAACTGGTACGCCAACCGTGAGTACGCCCAGTTCCTTCACGAGGACATCTGGATCCGCACGCACATCCGTTCGCGGCTGACGCGCGCCGGCATCTCCTCGATCGACATCGAGCGCAAGGGCGATCAGATCTGGGTGTTCATCCGCACCGCGCGCCCCGGCATCGTGATCGGGCGCAAGGGCGCCGAGGTGGACCGCCTGCGCAAGGACATCGAACGCTTCACCAAAAAGCGCGTCGACGTGAAGGTCGAGGACATGAACCAGGCCTCCAGCGAAGTGCGGCCGGAGACCGACGCCGCGCTGCTGGCGCAAGGCGTCGCCGAGCAGCTGGTCGGGCGCGTGGCGTTCCGCCGCGCGATGCGTCGTGCCGTGCAGACCGCGATGCGCTCCGGCGCGTTGGGTGTGCGTGTCGCGGCCGCCGGTCGATTGGGCGGCACCGAGATGGGTCGCAAGGAGTGGTACCGCGAAGGCCGTGTTCCGCTGCACACGTTGCGGGCCAAGGTCGACTTCGGCACCGCCGAGGCGCGCACGACCATGGGCGCGATCGGCGTGAAGGTGTGGATCTACCACGGCGACGAGGTTCCCTACCGCGAGCAGGAGACCGAGCGCGCCCGCGCCCGCGCCTCCGCGCGTGCGCGCGGTGGGCTGTCCCGCCCGGAAGGCAAGGTCGCTGTTTCGACCGCGCCCACCGTCACCACGAAGGCGCCGGCCAAGGCGAAGGCCCCCGCCAAGGCCAAGGCTGCAGCGCCCGAGGTCGCCACGCCCGAAGTCGTGGCGCCCGAAGTCGTGGCGCCGCCGGCCGTCGCTCCCGAGGTCGCGGTCGCGCCTGTGGAGGGTGGTGAGGCCTGATGCTGGCTCCCAAGCGCGTCAAACACCGCAAGCAGCACCGCGGGAACATGCGCGGCAAGGCCAAGGGCCACACCGAGATCCAGTACGGCGACTACGCCATCGTGGCGATGGAGCCCGGCTGGATCACGAACCGCCAGATCGAGTCCAGTCGTGTCGCCATGACGCGTCACATCAAGCGTGGCGGCAAGGTCTGGATCACGATCTTCCCCGACAAGCCGACCACGAAGAAGCCCGCCGAGACCCGCATGGGCTCGGGCAAGGGCAACCCGGAGGGTTGGGTCGCGGTCGTTCGCCCCGGTCGCGTGATGTTCGAGCTCGCCGGCGTGTCGGAGCCGTTGGCTCGCGAAGCCATGCTCCGCGCCCAGCACAAGCTGCCGATCAAGACCAAGTTCATCAGTCGGGTGGGTGAGTGATCATGCCCGGCAAGGCGGCCGAACTGCGCGAGCTCCCCGACGATGTGCTGCGCACGCGCATCGAAGAGGCCAAGGAGGAGCTGTTCAACCTGCGGTTCCAACTGGCGACCGGCCAGCTGGACAACACCGCGCGGCTGCAGGAGCTTCGTCATGACGTCGCGCGCGTGGCCACCGTGCTTCGCGAGCGCGAGATCGACACCGAACTCGACGCGCTTACGGCGGCCGAAGCGGCCCCCGTACCCGAACCAGACGCGGCCCAGGAGGCTGACCAGTGAGCGAGCAGACCACCACCACCGATCGCGCGCGACGCAAGGTGCGCACGGGCGTCGTCGTGTCCGACGGCATGGACAAGACGGTCATGGTGCGCATCGACCGCACGGTCCGCCACGCGCTGTACGGCAAGAGCATCCGGCGCTCGATGAAGTTGGCCGCGCACGACGAAGACAACGACGCACACGTGGGCGATACGGTCCGCGTCATGGAGACGCGCCCCGTCAGCAAGTCCAAGCGCTGGCGCGTCGTCGAGATCGTGGAGCGAGCGAAGTGATCCAACAGGAAACGCGCTGCAAAGTTGCGGACAACACGGGGGCCAAAGAGGTCCTGTGCATCCGCGTGCTCGGCGGGTCCGCCCGCCGGTATGCAGGCGTGGGCGACGTCATCGTCGCCACGGTGAAAGACGCCCTGCCGGGCGGTGCCGTGAAGAAGGGCGAGGTGGTCAAGGCTGTGGTCGTTCGCACCGCGAAGGAGCGTCGCCGCCCCGACGGGTCCTACATCCGCTTCGACGACAACGCGGTCGTGATCCTCACGACCGACGCCAAGAACCCGCGCGGCACCCGCATCTTCGGGCCGGTCGCGCGCGAGCTGCGCGAGAAGAAATTCATGAAGATCATCTCGCTTGCCCCGGAGGTGCTGTAGATGCCGGGAGTCGACATCAAGAAGGACGATCTCGTCCGCGTGATCGCGGGCAAGGATCGAGGCAAGGAAGGTCGCGTGATCCGCGTGCTGCCCGAGGAGCGCCGCGTCATGGTCGACGGTGTCGCCATGGCCAAGAAGCACCAGCGCACGGGCGCCAAGCGCACGCGCACCGGCCAGCAGCTGAACCAGGGCGGGATCATCGACATCGAGACGTTCATCGACATGTCCAACATCCAGCTCGTGTGCGGCGCGTGCAACAAGCTGACCCGCGTCGGTCATCGCACGACCAACGACGGCAAGCAGCGCTTCTGCCGCAAGTGTGAGGCGGTGCTGTAGATGGCCGACGACACGATGCCTCGCATGAAGCAGCGGTTCCGCGACGAGCTGGTTCCCCAGCTGCAGAAAGAGCTCGGGCTGCCCAACGTCATGCAGGTGCCTCGGCTGGACAAGATCGTGGTCAACATGGGCGTCGGCGAGGCGCTGAAGGACGGTCGTATGCTTGATGCCGCCGTCGAGGACCTCACGATCATCGCCGGCCAAAAACCCGTCATCACGAAGGCTCGCAAATCCATCGCGAACTTTAAACTTCGCGAAGGCAACGCGATCGGGGTCAAAGTCACCCTCCGGGGTGACCGCATGTGGGAGTTCTTCGACCGGCTCGTGTCGTTGGCGCTTCCCCGCATCCGCGACTTCCGCGGGCTTGACCCGCGTTCGTTCGACGGCAGCGGCAACTACACCTTCGGGGTGACCGAGCAATTGATCTTCCCCGAGATCGACTACGACAAGATCGCACAGGTGCGCGGCATGGACATCACGATCGTGACGACCGCCCGCACGAACGATGAAGGACGCGCGCTGTTGCTTGCGCTGGGGTTCCCGCTGGTGCGGGACGCGGCGGCGGCGGGCTGAGAGGAACACGATGGCGAAGAAGTCACTGGTCAATAAGCAGCGCAAGGAGCCGAAGTACCGCGTGCGCGCCTACACGCGCTGCCAGCGTTGCGGGCGCCCTCGTGCGGTGTTCAAGAAGTTCATGCTGTGCCGCCTGTGCTTCCGGCAGCTGGCGCACCTGGGCGAACTGCCGGGGGTGACGAAGGCCTCATGGTAGCCACGACCAAGAAGATCTCGTCCAACGTGAACGATCCGGTCGCGGATCTGCTCACGCGTATCCGCAACGCCAACATCGCCTACAAGGACGACACCCTCGCGCCGGTGTCCAAGCAGGCGCGCTCGATCCTGGCGATCCTCACCGAAGAGGGCTACATCGCCGGCTTCGAGCAAGAGGGCGAGGGCGTGCACCAGGCGTTCAAGATCATCATGAAGTACGGCCCCCGCAAGGCGCGCACGATCACCGGGATCAAGCGCATCTCCAAGCCCGGGCGGCGTTTGTACCGTGGCCGCGGCGAGCTGCCGCGGGTCATGGGTGGTCTCGGGATCGCGATCGTGTCCACGTCCCAGGGCGTGATGACCGATCGTGCCGCATCCAAGAAAGGTATCGGCGGCGAGGTTCTCGCCTACGTGTGGTGATGCAACCATGAGTCGGATCGGAAAGCAGCCCATCGAGATCCCGAGCGGTGTCGAGATCGCCGTCGACGCCAACAACGTCGTGTCCGTCAAGGGCCCGCGCGGGTCGTTGACCCAATCGATCCACCCGAACATGCGCCTGGTCATCGAAGCCGGCCTCGCTCGCGTGGAGCGTCCCGACGACGAGGGCTTCAACCGCGGCCTGCACGGGCTGTGTCGCTCGCTGGTGTTCAACATGGTCGAAGGCGTCACCAAGGGCTACGAGAAGCGCCTGGCGATCGTGGGCGTCGGCTACCGCGCAGCCCTCAAGGGGCACGACCTCGAGGTCCAGGTGGGCTACTCCCACCCGGTGCTCGTGCCCCAACCCGAGGGCATCGAGTTCGAAGTGCCGACCGCCACCTCGATCGTGATCCGCGGCAACGACAAGCAGCAGGTGGGCGAGGTCGCCGCGAACATCCGCAAGATCCGCAAGCCCGAGCCGTATAAGGGCAAGGGCATCCGCTACGAGAACGAGTACGTGCGCAAGAAGGCCGGCAAGGCCGCGAAGGGTGCTGCCTGATGGATGCCAAGACGAAGCGCGAGGCGCGTGTGCGCCGGCACGCGCGCGTACGCAAGAAGATCCACGGCGAGGCCGAGCGGCCGCGCCTGGCGGTGTTCCGCTCCAACCGCCACATCTACGCGCAGCTGATCGACGACCGTGCGGCCGTGACGATCGCGGCGGCCTCCGACGCCGAGGTGTCGGGAGCCAACCCGATCGATCGAGCCAAGGCTGTGGGAACGTTGATCGCGAGCCGTGCCAAGGACGTCGGCGTCGACACCGTTGTGTTCGATCGCGGCGGGCGCCAGTACCACGGGCGTGTAGCAGCGGTCGCCGATGGCGCTCGCGAGGGAGGTCTACAGATCTGATGCGACGGTATGACGCACGCAACGAAGAGAAGAGCCCGTTCGAAGAGCGGGTGATCTCGATCAACCGGGTCTCCAAGGTCGTAAAGGGTGGACGCCGGTTCTCGTTCGCTGCGCTGGTCGTCGTTGGCGACGGTGCCGGTCGGGTGGGCTTCGGCTACGGCAAGGCGAAAGAGGTTCCGGCCGCGATCGCCAAGGGCGTCGAGGAGGCTCGCCGCAAGATGTTCGAGGTGCCGATGATGGGCACCACGATCCCGCACGAGATCGTGGGGGAGGCGGGCGCCGGTGTGGTCATGCTCAAGCCGGCTGCTCCCGGTACCGGCGTGATCGCCGGGGGTCCGGTCCGCGCGCTGGTCGAGTGCGCGGGCATCAAGGACATCTTGTCCAAGTCGATGGGCTCGTCCAACAAGATCAACATCCTGAAGGCGGCCGTCGCCGGCTTGCAGGGACTGCGCACCCCCCAGCAGATCGCCACCAAGCGCGGTCGCGACCTGCACCAGGTCGCGCCCAAGCCGATGCTCGAGGCGGTCGCCGCCGCGCAGGAGCGCCGTGACGCCGCGCGCGCCGAGGCGCTCAGCGAGCAGTACGGCGTCACCCAGGACGGTGGCTCCTGATGGCACAGCTCAAGGTCACCCAGGTCCGTAGCGTGATCGATCGGCCCAAGGACCAGAAGGACACGGTCCGGCGCCTCGGTCTGCATCGCATGCACGACTCCGTCATCAAGGAGGACCGCCCCGACATCCGCGGCATGATCGACAAGGTGCGGCACCTCGTCTCAGTCGAGGAGGTCTCGTCGTGAAGCTGCATCATCTCCGTCCCGCCGAGGGAGCCAAGAAGGAGCGCAAGCGCGTTGGACGTGGTCGCGCGGGCGCGGGCGGCAAGACCGCCGGGCGCGGCACGAAGGGCACCGGCGCGCGTAAGAACGTGCCCGCGT
>JANMPG010000063.1:0-10318 GCA_031369745.1 Actinomycetes bacterium | reverse complement strand
GCGCACATGGAGGCCGACGTGAAAGCGGCGGTCGACGTGTTCTGGCCGGTGCCCTTTGCGACCGGCGTCATCGTGTTGGTGGTCCTCGCGATGATCCAGATGCTGCGCGTGGACCCGTGGCTGGCGCTCGTGGGCGCACTGCTCTTCCCGGCGTTGGCACTGATGAACCGGTCCTTCGCAAAGCGCATGCAAGAGCCGGCTCGAAGCGCCCAAGAGGACATCGGCGTGGTCTCGGCCGTCGCGCACGAATCGATCGACGGGGCGTTGGTCGTGAAAACGCTCGGACGCGAAGACGCCGAGACCGCGAAGCTGTTGGCGGCGGCCCGCACCCTACGCGATGACCGCGTGCGGGGTGGGTTCGTGCGGGCCACCTTCGAAGCGGGGCTCGACGCGTTGCCCGCGCTCGCCACCGTGGTCCTGGTTGGGGTGGGCTCGTGGCGGATCGCCGAAGGGGAGCTCTCGGTCGGCGAGCTCGTCGGCTTCGTTGCGCTGTTCGGCCTGTTGTCGTGGCCGATGCGGTTCATCGGCTGGATCTTGGCCGAACTGCCGCGAGCGGTCGTTGGCTGGGATCGGTTGCAGACCGTGTTCGAGGAGCACGTGACGGTGACGCCACCGACCGATCCGGTGTCGCTGCCCGAGGGACCGCTCGGCGTGAGCGTGCGCGATCTGCACCATGTGTATGACGGTCAAACCGTCCTGGACGGCGTCACCTTCGACGTGGCGCCCGGCGAGTCGGTCGCGGTGGTTGGCCCGACCGGAGTGGGCAAGTCCACCCTCGCCCAGCTCCTGGTCAGGCTGGCCGACCCCGATCGGGGCAGCGTGGCGATCGGCGGCGTCGATGTTCGCCGGGCCGACCCGATCGCTCTTCGCCATGCGGCCGCGATCGTGTTCCAGGAAAGCTTCCTGTTCGCGACCAGCGTGCGAGACAACATCTCGCTGGACGACACGGTCGATGACGCCGAGGTCGTCCGGTCGGCCATGATCGCCTCGGCCGACCGATTCATCCGGGAACTGCCGTTCGGCTACGACACGGTGGTCGGAGAACGCGGACACACCCTGTCGGGCGGGCAACGCCAGCGCATCGCGCTCGCCCGCGCCCTGGCTCGCGCGCCGCGCATCCTGATCCTCGACGACGCCACGTCCTCGGTCGACCCGACGATCGAGGCCGACATCTTGGGCGCGTTGCGTCGCGAGCTCGACACCACGCTGATCGTGGTGGCCTACCGGTTGTCGACCATCCGACTCGCCGACCGGGTCGTGTTCCTCGAGCGGGGCCGCGTCGAAGGCGTGGGCACGCACGACGACTTGCTGGCGACCCGGCCCGGCTATGCCGCGATCATCCGCGCCTACGAGAAGGACACGGAGGTGGAGTCGTGAGCGCCGAGTTGAACGCCGCGCTCGCCGAGGAGGACGCGCTGCCGATCCCCGAGGAGCTCCAAAGCGCCTGGGGTGTGCTTCGACGTGGTCTGCACGAAAGCCCCGAGCTGCGCCGCGGTCTCGGGCTCACCGTGATCGTGTCGCTGGGTGTGACGGCCGTGACGCTCGTGACCCCGGTGTTGATCCAAAAGGTCTTCGACAACGGCTTCGACCCGTTCGACCCGAAGTACGTGTATGGATTATGCGCCGCCGCGCTCGTGCTGGTGGTGGTGGCATTCGCGGCAGCGAGGGCCGCCGGCCGGCGACTGGTCACCGCCGCCGAGAACGCGATGATGGGTCTGCGCGTGCGCACCTTCGCCCACATCCACTCGTTGTCGATCGCCGACCAATCCGAGGAGAAACGCGGTGTGTTCGTCGCGCGCGTGACCGCCGACGTGGACGCGCTGCAGCAATTCATGGAGTGGGGCGGTATCGCGTGGATCATCTCCCTCACCCAGGTGGTCGGTGCGCTCGCACTGATGACGTACTACGCCTGGCAGCTGGCTCTCGCCATCGTGATCATGATCGTGCCGCTGCTTCTGGTCGTGTGGTCGATGCAGGCGAAGCTCACGGTCGCGTTCAACACGGCGCGGACGCGCGTGGGCGAGATGCTCTCAGAGGTCTCGGAGTCGGTCATGGGCGCCGCCGTGGTTCGCGCCTACGGATTGGAAGAGCACACCGACCGCAAGGTCAAGCTCGCGATCGATCAGCGCTACCGCGCCGAGATCGTGGCGCACTTCCGCGCAGCCACCCTGTGGCCGCTGTCCTCGGTGTTCTACGCGATGTCGCTGTCGGTGGTGGTGATCCTCGGAGCCTTCTACGGACCAGATTGGGGGCTCACGTTCGGTGAGGTCACCGCGTTCTTGTTCCTGGCCGACGTCTTCTTGCACGTGTTCACGGACCTGCCCGAGGTCTACGCCGAAACCCAGACCGCGATCGCGGGTTGGCGCAAGATCTTGGCGGTGCTCGACATGCCGGTCGAGATCGTCGAACCGATCCAGGGCGTCGAGCTGCCACTCGGCGCGCTGTCGGTGGACGCGCAAGACCTGCACTTCGCCTACCGGGACGGGCCGGAGGTGCTGCACGGTATCTCGCTGACTGTGGCCGCCGGCGGGCACGTCGCGATCGTCGGTGAGACCGGCTGCGGCAAGTCGACGTTCGTCAAGGTGATCTCACGGTTGGCCGATCCGGTGTCCGGCTCGGTACTGATCGAGGGGATCGATCTGCGTCAGGTGCTGCCGGCGTCCCGACGCCTGCGGGTGCGGATGGTCCCGCAAGACGGCTTCTTGTTCGACACGACCGTGCGCGAGAACGTGCGCCAGGGGCTGGCCGGCGCGTCGGATCGCGACGTCGAAACCGCCTTCGAGGAGCTCGGCCTCGGCGACTGGGTCGCGTCGCTGCCCGACGGTCTCGACACGGGCGCGGGCGAGCGCGGCGAGGCGCTGTCCGTCGGCGAGCGCCAGCTGGTCGCGCTGGCGCGCGCGCAGATCGGCGACCCGGGGCTGCTCATCCTCGACGAGGCGACGTCGGCGGTCGACCCCGCCACGGAGCAGCGCATCACCGAGGCGCTTCGTCGGTTGTCGGCCGGGCGAACCGTCATCACGATCGCCCACCGCCTGTCGACCGCAGAGGGAGCGGATCGCGTCTTCGTCTTCGACGCCGGCCGGCTGGTCGAGGAAGGCACGCACGACCAACTCGCTCACGGGGGTGGGCGTTACGCGGCCCTATACAGCAGCTGGCTCGGCAACGTGCGCGAGCCCGAGCCGCCGATCGACGGCTAGGCTCCAAACGTGTCCGATCAGATGCGCTCCATGGCCGAGCCGTCGTTGTTCCCGCTCGACGGTCAGATCAGTGCTCCCGGCCTCGGCGCGGCCGTCATCGTGGAGCGCGACGCGTGGGGGGTGCCGCGCATCACCGCCGACACGCTGGAGGACCTGTGGTTCGCGCAAGGGTTCGTGACCGCCGGCGAGCGGCTCTTCCAGCTGGATCTGCTCCTACGCGCCGCCACCGGGCGGCTCTCGGAGATCTTCAGCGAGGCCACCTACGACGACGACGTGTTCGTGCGCACGATCGGGCTCAACCGGGCGGGCGCTCGCCACGTCGTGGAGTCATGGACGCTGGCTGACCACGCGATGCACGAGCGATTCCGTGCCGGCGTGCAGGCGTGGATCTCGACGATGCCCGCAAAGCCGATCGAGTACCAACTGCTCGATCTGGAGCCCGACCTGCCCGACGACGCCGCACCCTACGCCGCCGCGTTCGCGTTCTTGGCCTGGAACCTGTCGAACAACTGGGAGGCGGAGTTGCTTCGCGCCGAGCTCGACGACCGTGTTGGCCGCACGCTGTCGGACACGCTCCTGCCGGTCGCGCCAACGGGCGGGGGCCTCGGCTCGAACAACTGGGTGGTCGCCGGGTCGCGCACCGCGAGCGGGAAGCCGCTACTGGCCAACGATCCGCACCTGCTGGTCACCCAGCCCGGCACATGGATCGAGCTGCATCTGCGCGCGCCCGGCTATGAGGCGCGCGGGGTCGCCGTGCCGTTCAGCCCGGGCATCTTGCTCGGCGCCACGCAGCACCACGCATGGGGCGTGACCAACGTGAGCGGTGACGTGCAAGACCTGTACGAAGAGCAGCTGAACGACGAGGGTACGGCGGCGCGGTTTCGAGACGCGTGGGAACCGCTCACGATCCGCGACGAGCCGATCGCCGTTCGTGGCGAGCCCTCGCCGCGGGTCGTGACCGTTCGCGAGTCGCGCCACGGTCCGATCGTGACCCACGGGGTCACCGGTATGCTCGCCACCCACTACCGCCCGCTTGACCGCACGTACGCGCTGCGCTGGACCGGGCACGACGCAACCTTGCGACCATCCCTCGCCCTGCAGGTCGCGGGCGCCAGCGACGTCGAGGCGTTCCGCGACGCGGTGCTGCAGATCGCCTGTCCGGGGCAGAACTTCGTCTACGCCGACGTCGAGGGCCGGGTCGCGTACCAGTGCACCGGTCATCACCCTGTGCGCGCCGGCGGCGACGGCACACGACCGGTGCCCGGCTGGGACGGCGAGCACGAATGGCTCGGCTTCATCGACGACGCCGAGCTGCCACACGAGCGAGACCCCGAGTGCGGGTGGATCGCAACGGCGAACAACGACATCCAAACGCCCGGCGACACGCAGCTGATCTCGAAGGACTTCCATGAGCCCAACCGCAAAGATCGCATCGCGGAGTTGCTCCAAGCGCGCGACGATCACGACGTCGCAAGCATGCAGACGATGCAGTTCGACACCGTGTCGCTCGCCGCGCACCGGCTGCTGCCCGCACTGTTGAAGATCGAGCCCCACAACGAGCGTCAGGTTGAGGCCCTCGGCATGCTGGCCGCGTGGGACGGCGACCTCACGGCCGCGAGCCGTGCGGCGGCCATCTTCGAAGCTTGGGTGAGCGCATCGCTGCACCGCCTGTTCGCCGACCGGCTGGGGCCGGCGTTGTTCGCCGCCTATCAGGGGTTCCGCGAAACGTTCGTGTGCCGTGTGCTCCCCGACCTCCTGGAACACGGGACCGATCGGGTCGACCCCGACGCGATCCGTGCCGCGCTCGACGTCGCGCTCGACGACGTCGGCGAGCGGACATGGGGCGAGCTGCACGCGCTCGTCCTCACCCATCCGCTCGCCCGCATCCCCGGGCTCGACAGCGTGTTCACCGCGGCCTTGTTCCCCTTCGGGGGCGACGACCAGACGGTTGCCCAGGGCGGATTCGATCCGCTGTTGGGATTCCGCCCGGCGGTGATCCCGTCGGTTCGCGCGGTGTATGACCTCGGCGACCTCGAGCGAAGCGTCACGGTCGTGCCGGCGGGCAATAGCGGTAACCCCGCATCGCCACACTGGGCCGATCAGAGCTCGCTGTACGAGGTTGGCGCCGCCAAGCCGGCGGGTTTCGCGACACCGGCAGTCGCCACCTTGACCGTCACCCCCGGCTAGCCGGTACCATCACCCGCGATGCCGAAGTCCAAGGTCCGCAAGAAGGCGCGCAACAACCGCTACCAGCTGCACCCCCACCGCAAGCAGCGGACCAAGTCGAGCCCCAAGTGGTACGCACCGCTGATGCTCGTCATCATGGGGCTCGGGGTCGCGGTCATCGTGTGGAATTTCCTGCGGGGCAACCAGGAGTTCAACCCAGCGGTCATGTGGATGGGGCTCGGTCTGATCGCCGCCGGCTTCTTCGGCATCTCGTTCTGGAAGTAACCACCCGTCCCGGCGGCTGTGGATAACCATGTGGATACCTAGTTGCCCAACTGTGGAAAACACCCTGCAGGGCACCGCTCAGGCGTCGGTCGAGCGGCGAACCACGAGCATCTTTTCGCCGCAGTGCCGGGGGATCTGGAGCTCACCCAGACGTGACACCTTGAACTCGGTCCCGCACTCCTCGCACACCAAGAACACGTCCAGATCGTCGACGTCCTCGGCTTCCTGCGGCGGCGGTTCGGTGTCGAGCGAGCCCGGCGCCGGGCCGGATAGCGAGCGCAACGTAGCGGTGCCCACGCGCCAGATCGCGTAGCCAAGCAGCAACGCGCCGGGGATCGCCAACCACGGGGGCATCGACCCACCGTAGCAGCCGATCACGCCGCGGCGAGTGGCGATGACGCTGGTCGAAAAACCTATGGCGCGCACCCGTTCCGGGCATATGCTGGGCGACGATCCGACCCCCGGTGGGAAAGGGACCTTCGATGGGCGATTACGCGAACCGGTTCATGTCTCAGTTGGTGGCGAAGAACCCCGGAGAACCGGAGTTCCACCAGGCGGTCCACGAGGTTGCGGCATCGGTCGAGCTCGCGTTACAGCGCAATCCTCGATACATCGACGCCAAGATCTTCGAACGTATCTGCGAGCCGGAGCGCATCGTCATGTTCCGGGTGCCGTGGGTCGACGACCTGGGCGAGGTGCAGATCAACCGCGGATTCCGCGTCGAGATGAACTCCGCGATCGGGCCCTACAAAGGCGGGCTGCGGTTTCACCCGACCGTGTACCTCGGCATGCTGAAGTTCCTCGCCTTCGAGCAGGTGTTCAAGAATTCCCTCACGACCCTGCCACTCGGCGCAGGCAAGGGTGGCGCCGATTTCGATCCGAAAGGGCGCTCCGAGGGCGAGGTGATGCGGTTTTGTCAGTCGTTCATGACCGAGCTGCAACGCCACGTCGGGCAGTTCACCGACGTGCCGGCGGGCGACATCGGCGTCGGCGGTCGCGAGATCGGCTACCTGTTCGGACAGTACAAGCGCATCCGCAACGAGTTCACCGGTGTGCTCACCGGCAAGGGGCTCGAGTTCGGAGGGTCGTTGATCCGACCGGAGGCAACCGGCTTCGGCACCGTCTACTTCGCCGAAGAGATGGCGTCTACGCGCGGCGAGTCGCTCGCCGACAAGGAATGCCTCGTCTCCGGCTCGGGCAACGTTGCGCAGTACACCGTGGAAAAGCTGCTCGACCTCGGCGCCAAGCCGATCACGCTCAGCGACTCCGGCGGCTTCATCTACGACAAGGACGGTATCGACGCGGAGAAGCTCGCCTGGGTCATGGATCTGAAGAACCACCGTCGCGGGCGCATCATGGAGTACGTCGAGCAATTCCCGAGCGCCGAGTTCACGCCGGTCGATCCGAGCCGTGCGATCAATCCGATGTGGGCGGTGCCCGCGCACGCGGCCTTCCCCAGCGCGACGCAGAACGAGATCAGCGCCGAGGACGCGAGCAACCTGCTGGCGGGCGGCGTCTACATCGTGGGCGAGGGCGCGAACATGCCGACCGTGCCTGAGGGCGTGGAGCGTTTCGTCGAGGCGCGGATCTTGTACGGGCCGGGAAAAGCGGCCAACGCCGGTGGCGTTGCCGTCAGCGGTTTGGAGATGTCGCAGAACTCCGAGCGACGTTCCTGGACCCGCGAGACGGTCGATCGGCGGCTCCATACGATCATGGTGTCGATCCACGAGAACTGTCGCGCAACAGCCGAGGAGTACGGCGTGCCTGGCAACTACGTGCATGGCGCGAACATCGCCGGCTTCCGAAAGGTGGCCGACGCCATGCTCGCGCAGGGCATCGTGTGACCGGGCGTTAGGCGCTCGCCAAACCTATCGCGCGCGATGCGGACGGACGGTCACGGCACGTGCGGTGTGTCGACGCGTCGACCGAGCCCGTTGGGCGACGCGGGATGACCGCCGGCATGGTCCGAGACGGGATCGTGCGCATCCGACGTGCCCTGGCTGTCGCCCGACCGCCCTGGGTCCGCGGGGGGGGACGGCATCGACGGTGGCGTCGGCCGCGACGACGGACCCGTGGCGACCGCAGGTCCGTCGGGCGTGCGTGCCTCCCGTTCGTGGTCAAGGCTCACCTTGCGTTCGGCGCCCGGATCGGCCGTGCGCGCCATACCGCCGGGGGACGCGATCGCGACGCCGCCGAGGAGAGCCGCCATCAGCAGGCAGCCGATCATGCCTCCGGAAGGCCCTTTCATGATCCGTATCAACTCTCGACGCGCTCGTTGCATGTACGGGAAGTGTCGCCCATCCGGCGCCCCATCTGTAGGGCCGGAGGGGGAAACGTCGAACCGATACCGGGCTACGCCTTCTGCCGGCCGATCAGGCGAGATCTGCTGCAGCGGTGGATATCGCTCGCCAGACCCGTTCGGGCGAGCAGGGGAGGTCCACATGGCGCACGCCCAAGTGAGCCAACGCATCGACGACCGCATTCTGCACCGCTGGTGTCGCTCCGATCGAGCCCGACTCGCCGATCCCCTTCGCGCCGAGCGGGTTGACAGGCGTCGGCGTCTCGGTGTTCGCACACTCGAACGGCGGCAGCTCCGCGGCGCTCGGCATCAGATACGTCATGAGCGTGCCGGTTAGCGGATTGCCTGACTCGTCCAAAAGCACTTCTTCGAACAGCGCCTGCGCGATCCCTTGCGCGATCCCCCCGTGCTGCTGGCCCCGCACGAGCATCGGGTTGAGGATCCGTCCGCAATCGTCGACCGCGATGTGGCGCACGAGCCGCACCCCCCCGGTATCGACATCCACCTCGACCACGGCGACGTGCGCTCCGAACGGGAACGTCGCACCCGGGTCCTTGCTCACCCCTTTCGCCGACAGTGGTGTGCCCGAGTGAGCGGCCGCGGTGGCCAACGCGGCCCAACCGATCCAGCGCTCGGGCGCCCCCGTGACCTGGAAGCCGCCGCCGAGCGGGCCGATCACATCGTCGGGATCGACCTCGAGAACCGCGGCGGCCAACGATCGTGCACGATCGATCACCTCGCCGGTGCGCGCGGCGATCACGGAGCCGCCGGCCTGCAGGGACCGAGACCCCCACGAACCTTGGCCGCGCTCGACCAGCGCGGTGTCGGAGTGCACCACCCGCACGTCCGTGTAGGGGATCGCCAGCATCCCGCCCGCCAACTGCGCGAACGACGTCTCGTGCCCGGTGCCGAACGCGGTCGTGCCGACGTAGACCGTCGCGGTGCCGTCGGTGTCGATGTCAACGCGCGCGAACTCCTTCGTCGGAAAACCGGTGATCTCGACATAGGACGCGACCCCGATGCCCAGCAGCGAGCGATCCCCGCGCGCACGTCGCTCGACCTGCTCGGCGCGCAGCCGGTCGTAACCCGCCATCTCCAGCGCCGTATCGAGCGCCAGCGCGTACTCACCGTTGTCGTACTCGCTGCCTGCGGCGGTCGTATACGGGAAGGCGTCGGGCGGTATCAGGTTCGCTCGGCGGACCTCGACGGGGTCAAGCCCAAGCTCGGCGGCCAGCATGTCGACGGCGCGCTCGATGCACGCTGCGGCCTCCGGCCGGCCGGCGCCACGATAGGCACCCAACGGAGTCACGTTGGTGACGACGGCGCTGCCCCGAAACGCGATCGCCGGGATCGCGTACACACCGGAGATCATCTCAGCGGTCGTTTGCGCCATGAACGACCCGAGCTGCGGATACGCGCCGACATCGCCCAATACCTCGAAGCGAAGCCCGGTGATCGTGCCGTCGCGTCGCGCCGCGAGTTCCACGTACTGCACCTGGGCGCGGCCGTGGGTCAAGCTCACCATGGACTCGCTCCGGGACTCGAACCACCGCACGGGCCGGCCGAGGACCGCCGCCGCCTTCGCGACCACGAGGTACTCGGGGTACGTCGGTACCTTCGAGCCGAATCCCCCGCCCACGTCGGGCGCGATCACCCGGATCTTCGACCGATCGACCCCGAGCGGGTCCACGAGGTCCCCGCGGACATCGAACGGGACCTGGCTCGATACCCAGACCGTGTACTCGCCTTGCGGGCCCGGCACCACCGCGATCCCGTTCATCTCCATCGGCACCGGGGCCAATCGCTGGTTCACCACACGCGCATGCACGACGACCTCGGCACCGGCGAGCACATCGTCGTCCCACCGATGTTGGAAGTGCGTCGCGACGTTGGTCCCCGTCTCAGGGAACAACAGCGGGGCATCGGGCTTCGCGGCGGCCTCCACATCGATCACGACCGGCAACTGATCGACGTCGGCCCAGATCAGTTCGGCCGCATCGAGCGCATGCGCGGTGGTGTCCGCGATGACGACGGCATACGGCTCCCCGACGTATCGGAACCGCTCGCTCGCAAGGATCGGGCGTTCGAAGGGCTGGTCCAGGTCCCCCCCGGGCACCTCCACCGACCCTGCGGCGAGCTGGGGTGGCAGCGGGAGCCCGTGGGAATCGAACACCGCAACGACACCCGGCATCGCCCGCGCTTCGTCCAGCCCGTACACCCCATTCACGCTCGCGTGCGCGAAGATGGACCGAACGAAGACCGCTCGCAACGCGCCCGGGATCTGGATGTTCTCCAGGTAACGACCCTCGCCTCGCAAGAAGCGCGGGTCCTCGGTTCGCAGGGCGGGGATGCCGAAGGTAGACGGAGGGAT
>JANMPG010000231.1:0-4438 GCA_031369745.1 Actinomycetes bacterium | reverse complement strand
GCACCGATCGCGGAAGACGAGGTTGCCGCCGTCGTGGCAGAGACCTCCGGGATCGCCGCGTTGCTTCGCGGCGATCAGGTCACGGCCATCGAGGCGCTCGACGTGGCCGTCGAGCGCTGGCAGCGGTTCGGCTCGACCGCCTGGCTCGCGCGCGCCGCGTGCCTGCGTGCCGCGGCCCTGCGCGCTACCGGCGATCGTGCGCGCGCTGCCGCCTCGATAGGCCGCGCACGCGCCACGATGGATGCCGTTGGCACGCCGGCTCGCGCCCGCGCCACGATCGAACGCCCTCTCGGGGACCTGACCTGAGGCGGTACCATGGTCGCCCCGCGCCGGTAGCTCAATGGATAGAGCATCTGACTACGGATCAGAAGGTTGGGGGTTCGACTCCCTCCCGGCGCGCTTCATGCACGTTTTATCCTTCCCCGAAGCGGGCGTTCCGCGCGAACTGCGGATGCAGGTGCTCGCGTTGCAGGATCGTGCCTGGCCGAGCGAAGAACCACGAGATGAGTCTGTCGGCCCGGGCGTGTCACACGACCCGGCACTCCGCCCGGTTTCGATGCTGCTTGTGGCGGACGACACGGTGCTCGCGGCCCTGGACATCCTTTCAAAGGACCTCACGCATCGGGGTCAGCGATATGCCGCCAGTGGCTTGAGCACGGTCGTGACCGACGAAGCCGAGCGCGGAAAGGGCTATGGACGCCACCTCGTGCTCGTCGCGCGCGATGCCATCCGAGACGGCGGCGCGGACCTGGGCATCTTCACCTGCGATCGTCCACTTCAGGCCTTCTACGAGCGAGCCGGGTGGCAGACACTGGTCGACGCGGTCCTCATCGGTGGCACGCCGCAGGCGCCGTTCCCGAGCGATCAGTTCGACAAGGTCACCATGGCCGCGTTCTTCTCGCCCAAGGCGCTCGAGCACGCGCACACGTTCGATCACTCCCGGATCGAACTCTACCCAGGCGACATCGACAGGCTCTGGTAGGAGGTCGCCGAGCCGAGCCAAGCCCATCCGCGAACGCGGGGTAGGGTGAGAGCCTGTGGACGATCTGATACCCGAGCGTGTCCGTACGCGCGTCGTCATCGCCGCCGACGACATCCAGCGGTTCCTCGCATCTGACGCGGGGCGCCGCTTGCGCCGCGTCCTGGCCGCCGGCGTCATCATCACGGTCCCGCTCCTGTTCCGTGTCCCGGGCTTGCGTCGGCATCCGTTGCTGCGTTGGCTCGAGCTTCTCGGCGGCGTTGCCGTGGTCGTCAAGGTGGCCGAGGCGTTGCGGGATTGGGAGCCGGAGCATCCACACGCCGTCGTGATCGACCTCGACTGATCTGCCTACCTCCCGGTGAGGCTGAAGTGCATGTAGTCCTTGAGCGTGGTCCAGTTGCCGCCCCACTCCCATCCGATCTGCGCGAACGACCGGACGACGACGTCGCCGGGATGGATCATGCCTGGGCGGTCGCGCGATCGATCCCGGTACGGCTTCGCCGCGGCGCGCAACACCGAGCCGTCGAGTCGCACGTACGGGTTCTGCAAAGGATCGATGTCGACGGCCCACCCGTAGGAATGCTGTGACAGCGAGCCCGGGTTGCCCGTTGCCTCGCGGCAGTTGAACGATGAAGTGAGGTTGCGCGTGCTGTCCCAGTCGATGGGTTGCGGGCGTGGCGCCAGATCGATGCGGTGGATCGGGAACCGGGCACGGAACAGTTGTCGAAAGACCCAGAGCACATCGTTGGCGACCTGCTCGTTCAAGATCAGCGGCCCGGTGCGTACATCACCGGCGAAGTTCCGATACGTCACCGTCACGAGGCGCAGATCGGTGATCGGGATCGGGCAGCCTGGGTGCCAGTTCCTCGCGAGGACGCGCTTGCCGATGCGGTGACCTATCGGAGACACGCTTCCGACGAACCGTGCTGGGGGTTCCGCGGTTGGTGACGGTGCATCCGTTGCGCGCTCGGCGGTCGCGGCCGTCGTCGAGGACGCGGATGAGGGTTGGGGCGTCTGGGTGCACGCTGCGAGCAGCAGCACGAGTGGGACAACGGCCCTTCGGAGAACGCACACGTCCCAAGGTTGACAGGTCTGCGTCCGACCGGCCTCGGATAGGGTGGGGCCGGTGAGCGACCATCTCCCGTTGTTCGAGCGTGTCGGCGTGCTGCGACCGCTTCGCTATCGCGACTTCCGTTTGCTGTGGATCGGGCAGACGGTCTCGATGATCGGCGACGGCGTCTATGTGTTCGCGGTCGCCTGGTACGTCTACAAGGACCTCGGTGCTTCGCCCGCGGTGTTCTCCCTCGTTGGCGCCGCGTGGTCGATCCCGCAGGTGCTGCTGCTGATGGCGACTGGCGCGCTGTCGGAACGCATGGATCGCCGGCACCTGATGATCGTCGGCGATCTGCTGCGGTTGGCCGCGATCACCGCGATCGGCGCCCTGATCTTGATCGATGCACTCACCGTGCCGCTGCTGATCGCCCTGGTCGTCCCCTACGGTGCGGGGCAAGCCGTGTTCGGTCCCGCGTTCAGCGCGATCATCCCGATGGTCGTGCCCGAGGAACACCTCGTCGAGGCGAACTCGATCGGGTCGACCGTTCGCCCGCTCGCGATGATCGTGATCGGCCCGCTGGTCGGCGCGGTGATCGTCGCCGTCGCGAGCACCGGCTGGGCGTTCCTGTTGGACGGCGCGACGTTCGCCGTGTCGGCCGTGTGTATCGCGTTGATGCGGGTTCGACGCACGCCCGATGAAGACCAGGAGGAGACGCACCTGTGGGCCGACGTTCGCGAAGGCATCGCCTACGTGCGTGCGACGCCGTGGATCAAGTTCGGCTTGCTCGCCGGCATGGTGAGCCTGTTCTGTGTCTGGGGTCCGTGGGAGACGCTGGTGCCGTTCATCGTCACCGACCAGATGTCGGGCAACGAACTCCAGCTGGCACTCGTCTTCGGCGCCGGGGGTGTCGGGTCGATCATCGCCTCACTCGTGATGGCACAACGGGGCGGTCTACCGCGCAAGCCATTGAAAGTGATGTACATCGCCTTCGCGATCGGGATGGGCATGACGGCATTCTTCGGCCTCGTTGCGAACATCCCCCAAGCGATGCTCGTGTCGTTCATGGCTGAAGGTGCGATCGCGGTGCTCATCGTGATCTGGTTCACGTCGATGCAGCGGCTCGTCCCGCCTGAGCTGCTGGGGCGAGTGTCCTCGCTGGACTGGATGATCGCGATCCTCGGAGCGCCCATCTCGTTCTTGGTGGTCGGGCCGCTTGCGGCCGCGTTCGGGGCAGACCGAGTGTTGATCGCCGCCGGGATCTTGGGAGGAACGGCGGCGCTGGTGTTCATGATGATGCCTGGGGCTCGCGGACCCGATAGCGACGGCTCGCTCGAGCTCAACGCGCCGGATCGATCCGAGGCGACAACACCACCAGCGTGACCGCGGCCGCGGCCGCGATCGCGAATGCGAAGGACAGCCCGGTGTCCAGGGACGCGCCCTCGCCGGTCGCGAGTGCGATGACGGCGCCGCCTAGGCCGGCCCCCATCGCGATACCGAGGGTGTCCATCAACAGTGTCGGCGAGAGCTCCCGCGCCTCGGCACCCACGTCGGCGCCGGCCATCACCGCGAGGGGGATCGACGGGAACGCGACGCCCATACCGAACCCGGCGACCGCCCACGCGAGGTAGATCAGCCAGATCGGGCCCCCGCGGAGCACCACATAGGCGATCGCGATCGCGACGATCAAGGCGGTCGCTCCGATCGTGACGAGCGATCCGTACGATCGCTTGCCGACTTCGTGCGACTGCCACCATGCCCCGAGCGCCCAGGTGAATGCGGCGAACGTGATGGTGATGCCCGCGGCCGTGACACTGAGCCCCCGCACCTTCGTGAGCATCAACGGCACATAGGAATCGATCGCCGCGAACGAAACCGACAACAGGAACGCGCAGAGCGCCGCAGCCGGCAAGCCGCGTCGCGCGCGGAACGTGCCGGCCGGCACGATCGCTCGCAGGCCCGTCGCCGCGATCGCGAAGCCGATGACGGCGATGATGGCCGACGCCGGTGTGTGACCACCGATCCCCGCCAAGAACAACGCGGCCCCGAGCATCAGCAGCAGGGCACGGGCAACCGGTGTGGGTGCGGCATCGGGGTCCGCCTCGCCGCGAAGCGCCGGGTAGATCATCACGACCGACAGCACGAGGAACGGGATCGGCACGATGAACGCCCACCGCCAGCCGACGGTCCCGGCGAGGAAGCCACCGATCGGCGGTCCGAGCAGACCAGGCAGAAGCCACGTCGTCGCCATCAAGGCGAGCACGCGTGGTCGGATCGCCGCCGGCAGCGCCTTGGCAACCGTGCCGAGTGACAGCGCATACGCCGAGCCGCTGGCCGCGCCCTGGACGAACCGCCCCACGACCAGCACCTGCATCGAGGGGGCAAGCGCCGACACGAGCAACCCGGTG
>JANMPG010000245.1:0-4445 GCA_031369745.1 Actinomycetes bacterium | reverse complement strand
AGCCGGATTCTCCTGCCGCAAGGTCCCCGCGTTATGGTCGCAGGCGCCCGACCTACCACGACATCGAAGGAGCCCTTCATCACCATGAAGTCTGGTCTTGAGATCGCCCAGGAAGCCACGCTTCGACCGATCGCCGAGATCGCTGCCGAGGCCGGCATCGCTCCCGACGAACTCAGGCCCTACGGTTCGGATCGCGCCAAGGTGTCGCTGTCGATCCTGGAACGCCTGGCGGGTCGGCCCGATGGCAAGCTGATCATCACGACCGCGATCACACCGACCAAGGCGGGTGAGGGCAAGACCACGACCTCGGTGTCGCTCACACAGGGGCTCGGCAAGATCGGTATGCAGGTGGTTCTCGCCCTGCGCGAGCCCTCGATGGGCCCGGTGTTCGGGATCAAGGGCGGCGGCACCGGCGGCGGCTACGCGCAGGTCGTGCCCATGGAAGAGATCAACCTGCACTTCAACGGCGACTTCCATGCCATCACGGCGGCGCACAACCTGCTGTCCGCGGCGCTGGATGCCTCGATCTATCACGGCAACCCGCTCGGGATCGACCCGCAGTCGATCACCTGGCCCCGGACCCTCGACGTGAACGACCGGGAGCTGCGCAGCACGGTCGTCGGACTGGGGGGCAAGGCACACGGCGTGCCTCGGCAGGAGGGCTTCGTGATCACCGCGGCCTCCGAGATCATGGCGATCCTCGCGCTCACGAGCGACCTGCAAGACCTGCGCGCTCGCCTGGGGCGCATCATCGTCGCCTCGACCTACGGCGGGGCGCCCGTCACCGCCGAGGACTTGCGGGTCGCGGGGGCGATGACCGTCGTGATGCGCGATGCCATCGAGCCGAACCTCGTGCAGACGCTCGAGCACCAGCCGGTGTTCTTGCACGCGGGGCCGTTCGGCAACATCGCGCACGCGAACAACTCGATCATCGAAGACCGGGTCGCGTTGAAGCTCGCCGACTACGTCGTGACGGAGGCCGGTTTTGCCAGCGACCTCGGCTTCCAGAAGTTCTGCGACATCGTGTGCCGTTTCGGCGGCTTCGCGCCGAGCGCCGGCGTCTTGGTGACCACCGTGCGCGCCACCAAATCCCACGGCGGGATGGCCTTCAACGACCTCGGCACCGAGGACCTCGACGCGCTGCGGGGTGGCATCGACAACCTGGCCGCGCACATCGCGATCTTGCGCGAGTACGGCGTGCCCTGCATCGTGTCGATCAACAACTTCCCGACCGACACCGACGCCGAGATCAAGCTGATCGGCCGGCTCGCCGTCGACGCGGGCGCGGAAACCGTCGTGGTGAACCGTGGTTTCGCGGCCGGAGGCGACGGTGCGATCGAGCTCGCGGAGGCAGTGGTGCGCGCGTGTGCGCAACCGAACACGTTCCATCAGCTCACCCCGGAGGGCACCCCGCTGCGGGCGCAGATCGAGGCGATCGCAACCAAGCTCTACGGCGCCGATGGCGTCGACTACCTGCCGCAGGCCGACAAGGATCTCGCGCGCATGGACGCGCTCGGCTTCGGCACCGTGCCCGTGTGCATGGCCAAGACCCACCTGTCCCTCAGCCACGATCCGCTGCTGCTCAACCGCCCGCGGGGCTTCCGCCTGCCGGTGCGCGGGGTGGTGCCGGCCGCCGGAGCCGGTTTCGTCGTCGTGCTGTGCGGCGACATGCAGCGCATGCCCGGGCTCGGCAGGACGCCCAACTTCACCGGCGTCGACATCGATGCGAACGGCACGACGATCGGCTTGTTCTAAGCAACATCGTCGTCGGAAGGCATCACGCAGAACTCATTGCCCTCCGGGTCAAGCATCACGCACCAAATCCCGCCGTCGCCTTCCGCCCAGCTGTGGATCGACGCGCCGAGACCCTCCAGCCGTTCGACCTCGGCTTCGAGTTCTTCGTCGGCCACGACATCCAGATGCACCCGATTCTTCGCGATCTTGCCTTCGGACACCTCTTTGAAGAACAACACGGGCAGGTCGACGGCGTCCCCGGGCGGCTCGACCATCACGGTCGGGTCCTCCTCCGGGTCGGTGATCCCCTTGGCGGCGAGCCGGGACAGCTCGACCTCGTCGTAGGGAGCCAGGTTCCACCCGAGCGTCTTGGCCCAGAACCTGGCCAGTGGCGCCGCGTCGCGGCAGTCAAAGACGATCGCATCGATCCGCACAACGCGAGCCTGAAGCGACGCGGCACTTCGCGCAAGTCGTATCCGGCGAGGCTCAGGCGTGCAGCGCGATGAAGAACGCTTCGCTGACGTCGCGAAGGATCGACTGCGCCCGGTGCCGCAGGGCGTTCGCCGAATCCGCGAGTTCTTGCTGCCGAGTCTTGTCCAGGAAGGTGATCGCGTTGATGTCGACGTTTGCCAGCGCCGATAATGCCGCGGCGTGCAGCGACGTCGCGGCGCTCAGCGCATCGGACGCGGCGTTGGGGTTGCCCGACGACAGCGTTTCCTCGGCAAGGGCCATCAGATAGACGGAACGGCGAGCCACTTCCAGCGGGATGTCTGCTGCGCGCTCCAACGCCTTCTGCAGGGTGAACGACCAGGTGTGCTGCTCTTCCGGCGTGTTCTTAGGCAGCTTGTAGGCGGCCATCACATCTCGATACGCCTCCGCGTCGCGGTCTGCGAGGCCGAGCAGCGTGTAGCGCTCGTCGTCGCACTCCTCGGCGATCGTGCGCATCCGATCGACGACGCCTTCGAAGCCTTTCTTCTTGATCGTCAACCTGGCGACCATGGCGATCAAGGACGCGCCCGCGGCGGCCGACACGGCAGCCCAAGCGCCGCCGCCAGGGGTCGGCGAATCCGAGGCGAGGTCCTCCAGGAACGACCACACGCGCGAGCCACCGGTGGGCATCTGGTCGATCGGCACTTTGGCGGGGGTCGCAGACGCACTCGGCGAGGGGTCCGCCCACGCGCTTGCCGGCGCCTCCGGGGTCATCTCGGACGCCGGGGCGCCCGACTCCGGGGCGCTCGGTGGCGGGGCGCCCGACTCCGGGGCGCTCGGCGGCGTGTCCCAGCTCTTACCCCACTGCTCGCTCATGACGCCCCCTCGATCAACCGCTCCAATACCTGCTCGCCCATATCGAACCCCTGTAGTCGAACGTGCTCCGCATCCCCGGGCGGGAGCGCGGCCTGCGGCACCAGCCCCACGATCTCGGAGTCGGTCACCGTGAGGCCGCGAGCTTCTGCCTGGGCCACCACCGCATCGTATGCCGCCCGCAGCCCAGTGACTTCGAAGTCAACCAGGTTCATCGACACCGTCACCGCGTCGCGCTCGCCGACCGCGAAGCCGATCGCACGAAGCGCCGGCAGCCCGCCGCCAGATTCGCGGATCGTACGAGCGATGTCCTTGGCGGCGGTCTCGTCGGTCCCCGCCAGATACACGTTGAAGGCGACGAGCGGTGAACGGGCGCCAACCGCCGTCGCTCCCGCTGATCCGATCGTATGCGGCCCGAAGTCCGGGAGCCGCTCGCCTCGAGCCACCGCGTCGCGCAGGCCCTCATACTCGCCCCGCCGCACGTCGGCCAGCGAGACTCGATCCGGGGTTCGCGCGGCGCGGTCGTACAGGTACACGGGCAGATCCAGCGCGGCGGCAAGCTCCTCGGCCACTTCCACCGCGAGCGTGACGCACTCGTGCATCGAGACGTCGCGCACCGGCATGAACGGGATGACGTCGGCGGCGCCCATCCGGGGATGCCCACCGTGGTGCCGCTCCATGTCGATCAGGCCTGCGGCGACGCGGGTGGCCGCGACCGCCGCGTGCCGGACCGCGTCGCGGTCGCCGAGCACCGTGGTGTCGAGCCGGTGATGGTCGGGGTCGGCCTGTCGGTACACCAGAAGCGCGCCCGGCACCGCCAGCGCGTCGCAGATCGCGTCCATCACATCCATACGTCGACCTTCCGAGAAGTTCGGCACGACGCCATAGATCGGTTCGCTCACTGCTCGCAAGGATAGTGGAGGGCCGACCACCGCCGGCCCTCCCCCATGGATGGCGCCAGATCAGGCGCGCGGCGTGCGCTTCTGCGGATCCAAAATCGACAACGCCGCGACGGTCGCGACCGCGCCACCGACCTCCACCTTGGTACCGTCGGACGCGACCGTCGCGTCCAGGATCGCCAGAGCGATCGAGCCGACCCGCGGGCTTTCGGCCGGCGAGGTTACGACGCCGACGTCGATGCCATCCTTCGTCACGGTCGAGCCCGCCTCAGGCGCGCCACCTTCGAACTGCAGGGTCTTGAAGCGCTTGGGCGGGGTGGCCGCCACCGCCGCCAGTGCGTCGGCGCCGACGCATTCGGTGTCGGTTTTGATGAACCGATCCATCGACAGGTCCCACGGCGAGGTCTCGCCGGGGATGTAGTCCACGCCGATGATGACCAGACCGATCTCCGTGCGCGCGAGGTCGACCGCGTTCAGCCCGAACGGTGTCGCACCGGCGGCAAGGAGCGC
>JANMPG010000220.1:0-10207 GCA_031369745.1 Actinomycetes bacterium | reverse complement strand
GGGTGGGGGGGGGGCCCCCCGCGGGGCCCCCCCCCCCCCCCCCCCCCACCCCCCCGGCCCGCGACCCCGCGGGGCGCCCCGCCCCCCCCCCCCCCCCCGCGGTGGGTGCGGCGGCGGGGGGGGGCCCCGCCCCCCCCCCACCGCGGCTCGAGCCTCCACGAGCGGGGCGCGCGCTCGCGCGCGCCCCGCGATCACGGCGTCGAACAGCAGCACGACACTGATGAACACGAGCTGCACGAGCGCCAAGACGGCCGCGGCCGACAGGTCGAGCGACTGCGATGTCCGCCGGAAGATCTCCACCTCGATCGTCGTGCGGCCGGGGCCACCCAGGAGCAGGACCACCCCGAAGGAGGTGAAGGTGAACAGGAACACCAGCGTCGCGGCGCTCACGATCGCGGGGCGGGCCAAGGGGAGCAATACGCGGGTGACCTTACGCCACCCACGCGCCCCGAGCTCATCGGCAGCGTCCTCCAACGCGGGGTCCATCGTGGACCACGCCGTGCCGACCACGCGCACCACCACCGCGATGTTGAAGAACACGTGCGCGGCCAAGATCGCCAGCAATGAACCCCGGAGCCCTGTGAACGCCATCCCCACGACGACGGTCGGCAGGACGAACGGGATCAGCACCAGCGCTTCCACAGCGGCGCGGCCCCGAAACGCCAGCCGCGACACCACGTATGCGATCGGCAGCCCGATCGCCAGCGTGAGAACGGTGGAGGCCACCGCCTGCCACAGCGTGAACCACACCACCTGGCGCACGCGCGCTTCTCCCAGCACGCGAACCACCGCGGCGTCGTTCGCGACCAGCCCCCGCTGCACGATCGAGGCGAACGGGAACACGAAGAACACCAGCAGGAACGCGAGGGGAAGGGCGAGCAGGGCGAGTTGCCCGCGCCGGCTCACTGCCCCATCACGTCGGACCATCGCGCAACCCAGGCCGCTCGGTGCGCGGCCACGTCCGCGGGCGACACCACGAAGGGCTCGTCAACCACCGCCGCGTTGTGGCGAAACACGATCGGCAGCCGCGCGTCACTCGACACCGGATATACGAACATGCGCAGCGGGATGTCCTGCTGGAACGGTCGTGACAGCAGGAAGTCCACCAGCTGCTGGGCCGCCGCCTCGTGCTCGCTGCCGCGAAGGATCCCGGCGAACTCGATCTGCTGCACACACGTGTCGGTCAGCACCCACGTCGGCGCAACCGACACAGCGGGGTCGGAGAACACGA
The DNA here is from genome assembly GCA_031369745.1 of Actinomycetes bacterium. GTDB lineage: Bacteria > Actinomycetota > UBA4738 > UBA4738 > HRBIN12 > AC-51. Next base: position 8,976 of record JANMPG010000220.1, on the reverse strand, counting down.
CCTCGGCGACGGGGCTCGTGGCGTACGACACCACCATCGGGTGCGTGCCCTCGCCGCCGCCGGCTCCGGAGAACTCGCCGAAGTACGCCTGTTCCCAGCCCTCGACCACGGTCACGTCGTTGTCACGCAGCCGCTTCCAGTAGTCCGCGAACCCGGGGTCGCCGTAGGCCGCCACGGTCGCGAGCAGGAAGGCGAGTCCGGGTGTGGAGGTCGCGGGGTTCTCCACGACGAGTTGTCCGCGGAACCGCGGATCGGCGAGGTCCTCGAGCGAGCCCGGCATCGGGGCGCCACCGAGGTAGTGGCTCGGATCGATGTTCACGCACACCTCGCCGTGGTCGACCGGCGTGAGCTCGTGCGTGGGATCGAGCTGGTAGGCCGACGGGGTCGATGCCAAGCCGGGCGAGGCGTAGGCCGAGAACACGCCCCGCCCGACGAGGTCGCCGAGCTGGTTGTTGTCGACACCGAACAAGACGTCGCCCTCGGGGTTGCCGGCGGCCAAGATCGCCCGGTTCGCGAGCTGGCCGGCATCGCCCGCGGCCACGATATTCACGGTGATGCCCGTCTGGGCCTCGAAGTCGCGAAGCACGGTCTTGGACACGTCGAACGAATCGTGGGTAAGCAGGGTGATCGTGGTCGGTGCGCCATCACTCGGCGCAGTGTTGGTGGTCGAGCCGCCAGTGCACGCGGCACTCACGACCGCGACGACGACGCAGGCGAGCACGGACCGGCGGATCACGACGGTTCCGGTCCGGGACGGATCGCCACGACGACGCCGTTGCCGACCTCGACGCTTGCGAAAGGCTCGGTGAATACGTTCGACAGACCGCGGGTCGAACCGGGCGCGAGGATCTCGTCGGTGAGGGTCCAGCGAAGACCCGCGGTCCAGACGCCGCTCGCCGTGCCCCCGAGTGCGAACAGGCTGATCAGTTCGCCGACCGCCCCCCGCATCTCTCGGCGGTCGCGGACGACGTGGATCTGCGCGATCCCCAACACCGCGTCGATCCGAAGCGCGGCGAATCGAGGCGACGCGAGCAACAGCGCATTGCCGAGCAGGTGGTCAAGCCGGCCGCCGTCGCCGCCGGCGACGAGCACCTGCGAAGCGCCGGCGCCGGCGGCCGCCGCCAGCGCAAGTTCCAGATCGGACGTGTCCTTGTCGGCGGGGTGGCGCTGCACCCGTCCGCCGTCAGCTTCGACCCGCGCGATGGCAGCCGGATCGGCCGAGTCGAGGTCACCGACCAGCAGATCGACGTGATACCCGAGGCGCTCTGCCTCGGCAACGCCGGCATCTGCGGCGATGACCAACGCGTCCGACGGCGCTTCGGGCAGGGCGAGACTCGCGGGACCTCCCGCACAAAAGACGATCGCGGTGCGACTCATCGCTCCCTCCGCCAGCATTACCTGGTTCAGGTTCGCGGGTCGCCGACGCCATGAGCCGGCCTCTCAGCCCGGTTGCCCGAGCTCCCCGGTGGTGCGCACCCAGTATAGGCGCGGGGTTACGTCATGTCGGTTGCGGTCGTGTACTCCGTCCAGCGGTTGTATCGCTCCATCTCGTAGAAGCGCGAGGTGGCGAGCTGGAACGCGATGCCGATCACGGCGACGGCGAGGAGCAGCACGGACCACCCGAAGCCCGCATCGGTCACGACCTTGACCGGGTGGTCGGCCATCACGGCCGGATCCATCTGCGTGACCACGGTCAGGAGCGTGCCCACGATCCCCGCGGCACCGAGCAATCCCGTACCGAAGATCACCACGTATTTCTGCAGGTTCATGACGAGCGTGAGGACACCGGCGACGATACCGACGGCCACGCCCGCGATCCACACGAGCGGCCCGAGCTCGACGCTGAGCAGACCGAACAGCCCGACCACGATCCCGTAACCGACGTAGCCCCCGACCAGCGCCACGGCCAGGAACCAGAACATGTAGGACAGCCCGGCGAACAGTAGTCCCATGAAGAACGCGACCACCCAGCTCAGCGTCGTGGACAGGAACCCGTCGCCGAACAGGGCTTGCACGCCTTGCGCGCCGACCGCGAGGCCGAAGAAGAACCCCCAGATCGGCAGGATGATCCAGAACAACCGGTAGCCGAAGAACGCCACGATCGCGCCGAGGAACAGCAAGAACGAAGCGGCGATCACGGTGGCCAGGAATCCATCGGAGGTCATGCGCTCCCCCTTCTGTGCGGCGCAGGGCGCGCCGCATCGTGGACGACGCGAACATCGTTGCATCGCAGCGCTCCGGTTGCCAGCACCCACCTTGCGGCGACCGACGCCTCGGCGAGTGCCCGGACGACGGCGTCTTCGATCGCTTCGGCCGTCGCTTCGGGCAGGTCGTGCGTCAGCACCGAGAACGCGATCGTACGCCCGCTTTGTGTCGTCACGTAGCCCGACAGCGCGGACGCGGGGCGGACGAACAGCGTGCCTGTCTTGGCGCGAACGGGCACGCCGATCAGCCGACCTGCCAGCGTTCCGGTTCCGCCGGTCGGCAGCGAGCGTTCGAACGCGGGAAACCACGATGCGCGCTGCGCCGCCAACAACAGGGTGAGCACACCGAGCGCCGAGGTGCGGTCCAGATCCGACAGACCACTGCCGTCGCGAACGTTTGCGTCGACCCCCCGTCCGGCGGCCCAGGTACCGATCACGCGTGCCCCCGCCGCGGTCGACCCGACGTGTCCGACGGTCGCGCCCAGCACCTTGGTGGTGAGTTCTGCGTAGAGGTTGTCCGACTCGTGGTTCTGGTGCACCAGCAGTGTTTCGAGCGGCGCGGACAGGGTCGATGCGAGCGCCGTGCTCCGCGCCGGCGCAGCTCCCACCCCGGCCGTGCCATCGAGCGTGATCCCTGCTGCCAGGAGTGCCGCGCGGAAGGCGGACGCGGCTTCGGCCTCGGGGGATCGAGCGGACGATCCGGCCAGGCGCAGTGCGGTCGGCCGCGCGACGTAGTCGCGGGAGATGCCTCGCAACCAACCGGGCGCCCACCATCCGCGGTCCAGTGAGGCGGCATCGGCGAGCACGCGTCCGGTGATGCGGCGCACGCCGAGGGAGCGCAGCTTGTCCGCCAGCGTGCCGAGCCGAGCGGTCGTCAACGACGGGTCGCCGCCGCCGATCAGCCAGACGTCGCCGTCGAGGGCGCCGTCTTCGACCGCGACGCCGTGCGTCGCGACGCGCGTGCGAAACCGAAACGCCGGACCCAGCAGGTCGAGTGCCGCCATCGAGGTCAGCAGCTTCTCGTTGGAGGCGAGCACGCGAGGCGTGCTCGCGCGGTACGAGTAGACGATGCGGCGCCCGGTGCCGACCGCAACCGAGACGTCGCGCCCCGCGATCGCAGCATCGATCGCGCGCACCCACGCGCCGTGGGCGAGTGCGATCGTCGGCGTGGATGGCGCGTCATCGCTCGGGTCCGCGGACGGTTGCGGCGCCTCGCTCGTCGATGTTGTGGGTGGTCGAGGGGTCTCGACAGGCTTGGCGGTCGGGGTGCCGGCGCCGGCCGTGCACGCCACCAGCCCGACGAGCGCCACTGCCCAGCCGAGTCGTCGCAGCACCGATCCAGGCTACGCCTCACGGGTCGCGGCTCGCTCGGACCCGTTAGCCTGCAGGGGTGCTTCCCATCCTGATCACCGTTGTCGTTGTCGCCGGCGTCGTGGCGGTCGTGTACTTCATCGGTTCGCAACCGTCGAAGAAGACGAGCCGGTCGGGTCAACGCCCGAAGAAGATCGTGGGCGGCGGGTCGAAGGGGAGTGGAGGGCCCGCTCGCAGATCTGCCTACCGCGAGACGCCCACCTGGTTGCGCCGGCTGCCGCTGATCTTCGTCATCGTCGCGGTTGTGTGCCTCGCGGTCGCCGTCGCGCAGTTCCGGATCGCCAAGCAGAAGGCGACCCCGGTTGTCGTGCTGGTGATCGACACGTCGAAATCGATGGATGCCACCGACGTGGAGCCCGATCGGCTGAGCGCCGCGCAAAGCGCCGCCCAGATCTTCCTGTCGGAGCTGCCCGCAGACTTCGAGGTCGCTCTTGTCACGTTCGCGGATGAGCCCAGCATCCTCGTCACGCCGACCGCCGACCACGGCGCTGTCTCGCAGGCGCTGGGTGACCTCCCCCGGGGAACCGGCACGGTGATCGGCGACGGGCTTACTGCCGGACTGGGAGCGATCGAAACCCAGTGGGCCGACACAACCAAGGGGCCCGCCGCGATCGTGCTGCTTTCCGATGGACGCGACACGGGCAGTCAGGTGCCACCAGAACGCGCCGCCGAGCATGCCGCGGGTATCGGCATCCCGGTCTACACCGTGATCTTGGGCGCGCAGAAGGAAGACGGGGGCGGCGCCAACACCGCGTTGCTCCAGGAGATCGCCGCGACGACGAAGGGGACGGCATCGACCTCGGCGAGCTCCGGGCAGCTGTCGAACATCTACGGCTCGCTCGGCTCGCAGCTGTCGAGCCAGCTGAAGATCAGCAGCTCGGCGCAGCTGTTCGTGTTCCTCGCGATCGCGTTCGCGATGGCGGCGGCGCTGTCATTGCTCGTGGTCACCCTGATGAAGCAGAGCTGACGTCTCGACTCAGTTCTCGACTCGGTCGCGCGCTTCCGATAGGGAATCGACCGCGAGCGGGCCGCCATCCCGACCAATCCTGGACCTCTGCGTCTCATCATGGCGCCCCTGGTTGTTCACGGCGACCCACTCGACCGCCCCAGCGACGACCTCGTGCGGGACCCGCTCGAGAGCCCACAGCTCGCCGCCCGAGGCGAGGATCGCGTCCTTGATCTTGGTCGCCCAGACGTCTTCCCACACCAACAACCCTGCGGAGAAGTTCGGTTCCATCTTCTCGGCCACGGCCATGATGTCCTCGTCGTTGCGCAATCCGCCGCTCGCGTCGTCGCCGAGCAGCTCGTGCAACGCCTCCGCTGGTCCCGAGGCCGCCGGGTGATCACGCGTCGGGCTCGGTGACGTCGACACTGGTCGCCCCCGTGGCGCGCAGTAGGTCCTCGGCCGTCATATGGAGGTTGACGCCGTGCGCACCGCCGCCGATCGCGATGCGCTCGCCGTCGATGCCGACCGTGGCATCCGCGATCACCGGCCACGGGTGTGTCGCGCCGAACGGCGTGATCGCCCCGCGTTCGTAGCCGGTGGCCTCGCGCGCCTCGTCGGCGTCGGGTAGGGCGATGCGGCGGGCGGCCAGATGCGCGCGCAACTTCGGCCAATCGATCCGCCGCCCACCCGGCACGAGGACGAACACGTAGTCGTCCGCCGCGCGGCGAACCACGATCGTCCGCAGCAGCCGATGCAGTGCGATGCCCTGGAACTCGGCGCTTTCCTCGGCGCTTCGGGCCCGCTGTGTTCGCATGACCTCGAACGGGATACCGGCCGCGGTCGCGGCAGCGATCCCTCGTGTGTCCGGTTCCGATCCCAACGCGGCTCCCATTCCGGCTCCCACGATCGTCGCGGCCGCGAGCCGGCCGGTCAACCCATGCGTACGAGGGGAGTAGTCTGCCGCTGCGAGCTGCCCAGTCGGCCGCCGGGAGGTGATGCGTGGTGTCGAGGTCGACGGCCGGGCCGCGCGAGGTCCGCGCGCCACGCGGGACCACGCTCACGTGCAAGGGCTGGCAGCAGGAAGCCGCGATGCGCATGCTCATGAACAACCTCGACCCCGAGGTGGCCGAACGTCCCGAGGACCTGGTCGTCTACGGCGGCACGGGCAAGGCGGCGCGTTCGTGGCCCGCGTTCGAAGCGATCGTGCGCGAGTTGCAGCAACTCGAAGGCGACGAGACGCTGCTCGTGCAGTCGGGCAAGCCCGTCGGCGTCGTGCAGACCCACGAGTGGGCGCCCCGCGTGCTGATCGCGAACTCCAACCTCGTACCCGAGTGGGCCAACTGGGAGGAGTTCCGCCGCCTGGAGGGTCTCGGTCTCACGATGTACGGCCAGATGACCGCGGGCTCATGGATCTACATCGGCACCCAAGGCATCTTGCAAGGCACCTACGAAACCTTTGCGGCGATCGCGGCCAAGCGGTACGGGGGCACGCTCGCCGGTACGATCACGCTGACCGCGGGCCTCGGCGGGATGGGCGGCGCGCAGCCGCTCGCGGTCACGATGAACGACGGCGTTGCGCTGTGCATCGAGGTCGACCCCACTCGGATCGAGCGTCGGATCAAGCACCGCTACCTCGACGTCGGTGTGGACACCGTGGAAGAGGCGTTGCGCTTGGCCACCGACGCTCGAGACCGCCGCGAAGGCCTGTCGATCGGCATCCTCGGCAACGCGGCAGACATCGTGCCGCGGCTCGCGGCGATGGACGCACCCGTCGACATCGTCACCGACCAGACGAGCGCGCACGATCCCCTCGCCTACATCCCCCAGCAGATGTCGCTCGCCGGCGCCGCCGGTCTGCGCGCCGCCGATCCGGCGGAGTACACGCGCCGGGCTCGCGCCTCGATGGCGACGCACTGCGAAGGCATGGTCGCGTTCCTCGACAAGGGGGCCGAGGTCTTCGACTACGGCAACAACCTGCGCGCCGAAGCCGAACACGGCGGCTTCGCGCGAGCGTTCTCCTACCCGGGCTTCATCCCGGCGTACATCCGGCCGCTGTTCTGCGAGGGCAAGGGTCCGTTCCGCTGGGCGGCCTTGTCGGGCGATCCGGCCGACATCGCGGCAACGGACCGAGCGGTGCTCGAGGAGTTCCCCGACAACGAGCCGCTCGCCCGCTGGATGCGGATGGCGAGCGAGCGCGTGGCGTTCCAGGGGTTGCCGGCGCGCATCTGCTGGCTCGGCTACGGCGAACGGCACCGGATGGGCATGCGGTTCAACGACATGGTGGCTCGCGGAGAGCTGCAGGCGCCGATCGTGATCGGTCGCGATCACCTGGACTGTGGAAGCGTCGCGTCTCCCTACCGCGAGACCGAGTCGATGGCCGATGGCTCCGATGCGATCGCCGACTGGCCGTTGCTGAACGCGTTGGTCAACACCGCGAGCGGCGCGTCGTGGGTGAGCATCCACCACGGCGGCGGCGTCGGGATCTGCCGCTCGATCCACGCCGGTCAGGTGTTCGTGGTCGACGGCACCGACCTCGCCGGCAAGAAGGCGGAGCGCGTGCTGACGAACGACCCCGGGATGGGCGTGCTGCGCCATGTCGACGCCGGCTATGCGGAAGCAGAGGCGGTCGCCGCCGAGTGCGGTGTGCACATCCCCATGGCGGAGGCCTAGTGCTCGTCGAGCACATCGGGCAGCTGGTCACGAACGACCCGTCTGCGGGCGACGGCCCGCTCGGGCTGATCGACGATGCCGCGGTGGCGATCGAGGGAGATCGCATCGCGTGGGTTGGTCCGCGCGGCGCTGCGCCCTCCGGCGTGGCTGGGCCGCGGGTGGACGCCGCCGGCGCTGCGGTACTCCCGGGGTTCGTCGATCCGCATACGCACCTCGTGTTCGCGGGGGATCGCACCGCCGAGTTCGACGCCCGGATGCGCGGCGAGTCCTATGCCGCCGGCGGCATCCGTACCACGGTGGCGGCCACTCGCGCGGCCAGCGACGACGAACTGCTTGCCAACGCCCGCCGGTTGTCGGCCGAAGCGCTCCGCTCGGGCACGACCCACCTCGAAGTGAAATCCGGCTACGGGCTGACGGTCGAACACGAGGCGCGAGCGTTGCACATCGCGGCGCAGCTGACCGACGACGTCACGTTTCTCGGCGGGCACGTCGTGGCGCCCGAGTTCGCGGACGATCCCGACGGTTATGTCTCGCTCGTGTGCGGCGAGATGCTCGACGTGTGTGCGCCGCTTGCCCGATGGGCCGACGTGTTCTGTGACCATGGCGCCTTCGACGTCGATCAGGCGCGCGCGATCTTGACCGCCTCACGCGGGCATGGCCTCGGGCTCCGGCTCCATGCGAACCAACTCGGACCGGGGCCGGGCGCCCGGCTCGCGGCGGAGCTCGGCGCGGCAAGCGCCGATCACCTGACCTACCTGGAGCCTGCCGACATCTCGGCGCTGGCCGACGCCGGGGTCGTGGCCACCCTCGTTCCCGTCGCCGACCTGTCCACCCGCAAGCCGTGGCCGGACGCGCGCGCGCTGCTGGACGCCGGCGTGACCGTGGCACTCGGGACCGACTGCAACCCGGGCACGAGCTTTACCACGAACATGCCGATGGTGATCGCGCTCGCGGTCACCGCGATGCGGATGACGCCGGCCGAGGCTGTGTGGTCGGCCACAGCTGGCAGCGCGCGCGCCCTCCAGCGCGACGACGTGGGGACGCTGCGGCCGGGCGCGCGCGCCGATCTGCTGGTATTGGCCGCGCCGAGCTACGTCCACCTGTCCTACCGTCCCGGCGTCGCGCTGGTTGACACGGTCATCCGCGCGGGCGTCGTCGCGCACGGGGGCTGACCCCTTCCTCAACCGGATGCTGCGGCGCGACGATACCCGGGGCATGTCCGTTCGGGGGGCCCGCCTGCGTGTGCTCGGTGCCTGCCTGGCTGCGATCGTCGTGGCCGGTGGCGTTTCGACGACCCAGGCGACGACCGGGGATCGTCTCGACCAGGCCCGCGCGCGGTTGCAGGCGTTGAGCGAGCAGGTCGCCCTGCAACAAGCGGCGGTGCAAGACGCCAGCGCCCGCGCCGACGAAGCGGGCGCGCGCGCCGCCCAGGCAGGCGAAGCGCTCGTGCCGCTGTCGCTGCACCGTATCGGGCTCGCGGAGCGCATGCGGGACACGCAGGCCGAGCTCGAGGCCGCGCAAGCAGAACTCAACGCGGCGGCCGTGGAGGCCTTCATCGGTTCGCCGGGCACGGTGCCGGGAGCCGACACGCTGGCCACGCTGCTCGGCGCGCAGTCCTTGGAGCAGTTCGAGGATCGGCTCGCCTACAGCGACGCCGTCGCTTCCGATCGGGAGGCCGTGGTCGAGCGCGTCTCAACGATCGCCGACCGTCTGACGATCCAGGCCGCAACGCAAGACGCGTTGCTCGTGGCCGCCGAGGTTGTCCGCGCGCGCCGCTGCGCCGCT
>JANMPG010000221.1:0-7155 GCA_031369745.1 Actinomycetes bacterium | reverse complement strand
CGCCGCGACCACGTCCGCCACGCCGGCGGCGCCGCTTCGGTCCGTTTGACGCGGGGGCCTCGTCGCCGGAGGGCGCAGCGCTCGTGGTATCGGCATCCGCGTCGTTGTCGACATCGGATGTCGCCCGAGCTTCGGGGGCCGCCGGCTTGGGTTTGGGCTGCTGTTGCTGCCGAGGGCTTGGGCGCTTCGTGCCGGCATCGCCCGGGGTCTCGTGATCGGTCGCGTCCTCGCCGTCATCGACTGCGCCGGGGGACGTCGACGCGCCGGCGCCCGAACGGTTGGCGCCGCCGCGTCCCCTTCCGCCGCGACTTCGGCGTCGACGGGGAGCACCCGTGCCGCCGTTGGCCGACGGCGATCCCTCGGAAGATCCACCGTCGACATCGGCGGTCGCGACATCGTCGGCGGGCGCCATGGCCGCGGATCGGATGGTTGCTTGACGCGGCTTGGGCTCGACCGGAGCCTTCGGTGGGGCGATCGCCTCGGTCTCGGCCGGAGGCCTCGGCGTTGCCGGGACTCGGGGAACCGGCGCCGGCTTCGGCTCCGTCTTGGGCTTGACCTGCACCTTGCCCCAGGTCGACCCCCGCGGGGTGGTGGGGCTCGTCTCCGCGGGCTCCGACGTGGCCGTGTTGCTCGTGGTTGCTACATCCGTGGCTGATGCCGCGGGGGTGGTTTCTCGATCCATCTCGGATCACTCCTCTCGCATAGCGCGAGGGGCGGTTACACCGGAAGGAAGACGTGCAGCCATCGACGACCGACGTGCGGCAGCGATGGGAGGTGTTGCATTGAGGCCCGCGCAGCGGGAGAACCCGCGCGCTGGGCAACGTGCGTTCTGCACTCGGTACGTTCCTTCGTTCGGCGTTCGCGATCGACCGTGGCGCCAGGTTGGCTGCCGGCGGCGATCGCGCGCCACCTCGACGTTCTTTCCCGGATACCGCACGGGGGAGGCTTCAACCCGGCGGTCACATCTGGATGCAGGATACCAGCAGGTCGGCCCTCGCCCGGGAGCCGGCGGGGCGGTTCTTCGAGACCGTCCCGCGTGTGCGGTGGGTCATGTGGCCCACACCAGTGTCCCCCGAAGGAACCCGGCATCGGTCGGATAACCCCCGAGACTTCCAGCACCGATGCTTCCCCAGTGAGCGCAACCCTCCCCCTTGGCGTACCCGAACGCATCCGCGTGCTCGTCGTCGACGACAACGACGGTTTCCGCGAATCGCTGGTCTTCTTGCTGAACGGCGAGGACCTCGAGGTCATCGGTCAAGCCCGCACGGGCACAGAGGCGATCGAGATGGTTCGGCGCCTGTCCCCCGACGTGGTCTTGATGGACGTGCGCATGCCGGAGATGGACGGCATCGAGGCGACCCGTCGGCTCAAGGCGGCCAGGCCGGGCGTCGGCGTCGTTGCTCTGACCAGCATGGAGGAGCAGCGGGCCGTGCGCGACATGCTCGTCGCCGGCGCCTCCGGCTACGTCTTGAAGGACTCCGACGGCGACGAGATCGTCCACGCCGTGCGCGAGGCGGTTGCCGGCGGCGCGATGTTGTCTCCGGAGGTCACGCCCGCGGTCATCGGCGAGCTGACCGAGGGGCTCAACCGTGAGCGCCGACGTGCCCGTCAGCTCGAGATGGCGCAGGAGGCCCTGCTGGAACGGGCGGCGCACCGCCAGCAGCTGATCGGCCGGGTAGGCCACGAACTGCGCACGCCCGTCACGGTGATCTTGGGCATCGCCCAATCGCTTCGCCGCGGCGCCATGCGCGAGAGCGACCTGGAAGAGGCGCTCGACACCCTCGTCGAGCGCGCCGAGGGATTGGCTCGCTTGGTGCAGCGCTTCGAAGCCGTGATCGAAGCGGGGCTCACGGAGTGGCTGAACGTCACGTCACTGGCGAACGAGGCAGCTTCCCGCGATCCCCGGATCCGCGTGGAGGCCCCCACCGAGCCGACCATGACCACCCTGAATCGCACCGCCGGCCTGCGCATCCTGGAGGAGTTGGTGGACAACGCGCTGGCGTTCAGCGCCGCCGACGGCGTGGTCACGGTGCGCGTCAGCGACGACCACGGACTTGCCGTGCGCGTGATCGATCACGGTCCCGGGGTCGACGCGGATTCCGTCGCCAGGATCTTCGAACCCCTGGAACAGGCCGAGCACCTGCATACGCGGACCCATCAGGGAGTGGGCATCGGCTTGTCGCTGGCGCGCATGTCCGCGCACGCGATGGGTGGGGACGTCGTGTTGGAGGATACGTCGCCGGCCGGGTCGACCTTCACCTGGACGCTCGCCGCGCCCGCCACCTAGCCGCCGGCTACGTGAACCGGCGCATGTGGATGCTTTCGAGCATCCCGATCCCCGCGAAGCTCACCAAGATCGACGTACCACCGTAGGACAGGAACGGTAATGGGATGCCCGTGATCGGCATGATCCCGATCACCATCCCGATGTTGACGAACATCTGGATCGCGAACATCGACGCGATACCGGTCGCGACGTAGGTGCCGAACGGGTCCTTGGCCATCCAGGCGATGCGTATCGCCCGCCATTGCAGCACGGCGAACAAGGCGAGCAGCCCGATCGCGCCGACGAAGCCGAACTCCTCCCCCGCGACCGTGAAGATGAAGTCGGTGTGCTGCTCGGGCACATAATCCAGGTTCGTCTGTGTGCCCTGCAGGTAGCCCTTGCCGAACAGCCCCCCGGAACCGACCGCGATCAGGGACTGATCGAGGTTGTAGCGGACCTCGGCCGAGGCGTCCTGCTGGTCGAGGAAGGCCGTCAGTCGCAACCGTTGGTAGTCCTCGATCGCCCCAGTCTGAAACACCAGCGCGATCAACACGACGCCCACCGCACTCAACACCAACAGGTGCCGAAGGCGGGTGCCCGCCACGATCAGCATGCCGACCACGATGGCGGCGATGCCGATCGACGTGCCGATGTCGGGCTGCAGGAACACGAGCACCAGCGGCACCGCAGCGAGGGCAAGCACCTTGAGCAGGTCCGAGATGGTCGGCTCCGGCGTGCGCAGCTGCGACAACACGGCCGCGAGCATCACGATCAGCGCCAGCTTGCTGAACTCCGAGGGCGTCACCTGCAATCCGCCCAGCGCGAACCACCGCTGCGCGGTCCCGGTCGTGTCCGTCGAACCGATCCCCGGGACCCGTACCAACACCAGCGCGAACAACGAGCCGAGGTAGATGAACCCCGCGTACACCTTGACGAATCGATAATCGATCGTGGACATCACGATCATCACCACGAGACCGAGCCCCATCGTGAACGCCTGCTTGTTCACACGTGCGAACGGGTCCAAGGCGTCTTGGCGAAGGGTTTGGTTGGTCGCTGAGTACAGCAGGAACAGACCGACGACGGCCAGCAGCAGGGCGATCACGATCAGCAGCCAGTCGACGTGACGGATCGGCCGCCGCTCGTCCGCCCACACGCGCCCCGCGACGAGGTCCATCAGCGATCCGCCACGATGCAGCTCGGGTGACTCGCGTCGCTGATCTGGGGGTATAGCGCGTCGATCACCTGGCGCGTGATCGGTGCGGCGGTCTGCCCGCCGAATCCACCCTGTTCCACCATCGTCACCACGACGTATTCCGGATGATCCGGGTCCGGGCCTACCATGGACGCGAACCACGACGTGTCCTGTAACGACCGCTCGCGTTCGGCCGTGCCGGTCTTGCCGGCAACGGCGATCTGCGAAGTCGGGAAGCCCGCGAACGCGCACTGGGCGGTGCCCGAGGTGACGACACTTCGCAACGCCGTGCGGATGTAGTCCAGCTGCTGCGGCGTGGAAGGCACCATCTGATCGCAGTGCGGGTCGACCTTCTTGTCGACCGAACCGTCAGGCTTCATCACCTGATCCACGACGTGGGGGCGGCACAGGTGCCCGCCGTTGGCGATCGCGGCATACGCCCGCGCCAGCTGCAGCGGCGTCACCTTCACGTACCCCGATCCGATCATCGTCAAGATGTCGCCACCGGGGATCCAGGCGCCGTTTTCGAACAGCGTGGGTTGCGTGGACGCCCAGGCGGGATCGGGCACGAGCCCCGCGGCCTCGCCGGGTAGGTCGATGCCGGTCGGAGACTCGAAGCCCCACTCGTGCAGATCTCGCTCGAGCAGGTCGCCGTTGTCGCCCAACGGATTCTGCGTCCACTTGAAATAGAACTGCGAGCCGAAGGCGTCGAACACCGTGTCGCACGACACCCGCAGCGCGGTCGACAGCGACATCGGGCCGAGGTTCGCGGACGTCCAGTTGCTGAACACGGCTCCTGACGTGTCGTTCGGATGCGTGTACGTGCCGGCGCACTCGTAGGAGCCCGAAAGCGTCGCGATGCCCTCCTTCAAGGCCGCGAGGCCGGTGATCGACTTGAACGTCGACCCCGGCGTGTACGCGAGCTGTGCGGCCCGGTTCACGGAGGGGGCGTTGGCGTTGTTGAACAGATACTTGCTCTGCTGGGTCGTGAGTCCGTGCACGTACCAGCTCGGATCGAAGGTCGGATCCGAGGCCATGGCGACCACGCCGCCGGTGTTGGCATCCAGCACGACGACCGTGCCGGCGTTCGCGCGATATGCGTTGCCGTTGGAGTCGTGATAGTTGCGAGCCCGGGCCATGCCGTCGGCCAGCGCCTTCTCGGCGGCTCGCTGCACGCGCGCATCCAGCGACAGCTGCACGTCGTCACCGTCCGTCGGCGCGACCGTACGGAGCACGCGGATCGTCTCGCCGTCGGCGTTCACCATCAGTGTCTCCTTGCCCCGTTCGCCGCGCAGGAACTTCTCGTAGACGACCTCTACTCCCGACGTGCCGACGACGTCGTTGAGACCGTAGCCGTCCTCCTTCAGCGCTTCGTACTGCGTCGCGTCGATCAGCCCCGTCCACCCCAGCACATGGGCGGCCATACGCCCGAACGGGTAGGAACGCACGGGCGTGCTCAACACCTCGACGCCCGGGAACTCGTCGGGGTGTTCGTCGATGTAGTACTTGACCTCCTTCGGGACGAACTCGGCCACCGGGATCGCCTGGGTGGGCAGGTACTTCGTGTCCTGGAGCTTCTTCACGATGTCTTGCACGTCGATGGCGGCGAGCTCGGCGACATGCAGGATCACCGATTCGCCCGTGTCGCCCAGCTCGCTGGGTGTGATCCGCACCTCGAGGCTCTCCTCGTTGACCACGAGCTTTCGCCCCTGGGCATCCAGCACCTGGCCCCGCAGCGGGTCCTGATAGACGAACCGCACGGAGTTGTCACGCGAGGCTTTGTCGAAGCGTTGCACCGCAAGGACCTGCAGGAACCACAGGCGTGCGGACAGCGCGATGAACATCAATGCGACGAGCAACGCGAGCACGCGCAGCCGTGACGAAGCCTTCTCCATCTAGAAACGCACCACCCGGCGAGGTCGGGATCCCTCGACTATGCGTCGCAGGAGGGGGTACAGGATCGGTGTCAGGACCGCGTTGTACAGCGCGGTCAGTAACGCCACCTTCACGGCGTAGGCCGTGGTGACGTCGAGCGTGCCCAGTAGGAACGAGACGACCTCGTAGAACGCCATGCCGATCGCGGTCGCGATCGCCACCACGATGGTGGGCACGAGCGGCGACGGTGATGAGATGAACTGGCGAGACATGCCGACCGCGTAGCCCAACAGCGTGAGGGTCAAGGCCGTGATGCCCTTGGGCTGGTTCAACAGCATGTCCTGGGTGAGCCCAGCGACGAAACCGACGACGGCGCCTTCCGCGGGGCCTTCCAGCATCGCCAGGATGATCGTGACGAGGAACAGCAGCTCGGGTCGTACGCCCAACAGGCGCAACTGTGAGAACACGGTGGATTGCAGCAGCACCGCGGTGATGACGATCGCCCCGATCGCGACGATGCGACGGGTCATGCGCCCACCCCCGGCGTCTGCAGGACCAAGACGACCTCCAGGGCGGAGAAATCGATCGCCGGACGGACCGCGACATCGATCTCGAGGGCGTTGGCGCCCTCGTGCACCGAGGCGACCTCGCCGATCAGGATGTCCGGCGGGAAGCGACCCCGCTGCCCTTGTATCGCGTAGGTGAGCGTGAAGACGTTCTCCGTTTGGCCTTCGGGAAAGACCGTGCCCGGCGCAACGAGCTCCATCCGCAGGTCCTGCTCCCCTTGACCGACCACGAGCCCGGTCTCCTGCGAGGACGCCAGTCGGCCCGCGACCGCGAACCCCGGGTCGATCAGCAGTTGGATGTCGGCCGAGATCGGCGTCACGGCCGCGACCTGGCCGACCAGTCGCGGCGAATCCGCGCTGCCGGCCACGACCGGTTGCCCCACGGCGATCCCGTCGTTGGAACCCTTGTCGATCGTGACCGACCAGTCGAAGTTCGACACACCGTTGGCGATCACGACGGCCGGAACCGCGTCGGGACCAAGGGAGTCCTGCAACGACAGCAGCTCCTCGAGCTGCCGCAGCCGCAGCCGCAGCGAGTCGTTCCCAGCCGCCTGGGTCTGCAGCGTCGCAACCTGGTCCTTCAGATCCTGGTTGTCGCGGGCGAGGGTCGGCAGATGCGCCAAACCGGTGAAGAAGTCGCCGACCGGGCGCGTGACGGTCGTGACCGCCTTCTGCATGGGAGCCATGAACGTCTGCGCCGCACGGCCCATACTCGCGAGCGGACCGGTGTCGCCTTGCCGGTAGTCCAGCGTGATGATCGCGAGCGATGCGGCCACGAGCCCGACGACGAGGAGGCGGGTGTGGCGCGGACCTGTTCGGGAAGCCACGCCCGGCTACCGCCGGCTGCTCGGGCTCACCAACACGCGCTGCAGGACCTCGAACTCCTCGAGGCACTTGCCGGAACCCAGCACGACCGCCTGCAGGGGTGTGTCGGAGATGCGCACAGGCATGCCCGTCTCGTGCCGCAGGCGCTTGTCCAAACCGCGAAGCAGGGCACCGCCGCCCGTGAGCACGATCCCACGATCCATGATGTCGGCGGCAAGCTCCGGCGGGGTCTTGTCGAGTGTGGAGCGGATCGCGTCGATGATCTGGGTGACCGGCTCGTCGAGCGCGTGGCGGATCTCCTCGGAGCTCAGGACGACGGTCTTCGGCAGGCCGGTGAGCATGTCGCGCCCGCGAACCTCCGCCTGCAGCTCTTCGCGCATGTCGTAAGCGGAACCGATCTCGAGCTTGATCTCCTCGGCCGTCTGCTG
>JANMPG010000185.1:0-9153 GCA_031369745.1 Actinomycetes bacterium | reverse complement strand
GTGGATCGGCGAGGCCGACGCCGGCTTCCCGGAGTTCCTCCGACTTCGCGAGCAGGCGCAGACGTCCCAGCTCGAGCAGGTGGGACGGCAGCTGCGTCAGATGATGCCCTGGCTGGAGTCTGAGCAGAAAGTGCCGAGTCGATGAGCGAAACAGCGGACCCCGACGTAACCGCGGGCTCAAGCAACGAAGCGGTAACCCGCGACGACGTGGTACGGATCTTCGACACCACACTGCGCGATGGGGAGCAAGCACCCGGTATCGCGCTGACCGGAGCAGAGAAGGTCGAGATCGCAGAACAGCTCGCACGGTTGAACGTCGACATCCTCGAGGCCGGGTTCCCGATCTCGTCTGCGGGCGAGTTCGACGCCGTGGCGGAGATCGCCGCGTCGGTGCGGGGGCCGGTGATCGCGGCGCTCGCACGTACGGCCACCGGCGACATCGAACGCGCAGCCGAAGCCCTGAAGGGCGCCGAGCGCTGGCGGATCCACACGTTCATCTCCACGTCCGACGTGCAGCGCGAGTCGATGTTGAAGATGAGCTACCAGCAGGTGCTCGATGCGATCGAGGCCAACGTCACGCTGGCGAAGGGCTACACGGAAGACGTGGAGTTCAGCGCGCAGGACGCCACACGAACAGAGCTCGATTTCCTGCTCGAGTGCTACCGGCTGGCGGTGCGCTGCGGTGCGACGACGATCAACGTGCCCGACACCGTGGGCTATGCGACCCCCACGGAGTTCGGCGAGCTGATCCGTATCGTGCGCCAAGACGTGCCCGACGACGTCGTCATCTCCACGCATTGCCACAACGACCTGGGGCTGGCCGTCGCCAACGCGCTCGCCGGCATCGAGAATGGCGCGCGGCAGATCGAGGTGGCTGTGAACGGCATCGGCGAGCGGGCGGGCAACTGCTCGCTCGAAGAGATCGCGATGATCGTCCGAACGCGCCGCGAACACCTCGGTGTGCAGCACGGGCTCCACATCAAGGAGATCACCCGCACGTCGCGGCTGGTGTCGATGATGACGGGCTACTCGGTGCAGCCGAACAAGGCTGTCGTCGGCTCCAGCGCGTTCGCGCACGAGTCCGGCATCCATCAACATGGCGTGCTCGCCAACCGCGAGACCTACGAGATCATGGATCCCGTGGAGATCGGCCTGGAGGGCAACCAGCTGGTGCTCGGCAAGCACAGCGGCCGACACGCGTTCATCGATGCGCTCGACAAGCTGGGGATCGTGCTGGATGACGCCGCGTTGAACCGCGCGTTCACGCGGTTCAAGGATCTTGCGGATCGCAAGGTGCAACTGACCGACCAGGACCTGTCCGCGATCGTGGCAGAAGAGATGGGCGCGACCGATGAGGACATCTTGGTGATGGAGTCCCTGCAGATGGGCGGGGGCACGCATCTGCAGCCGCGGGCCACCGTGCGCCTGCGCAAGGGTGAGGAGGTGATCGAGGACTCTGCGATGGGCGATGGGCTGATCGACGCCGTGATGGGAGCGATCCAGCGCGCTGCCGGCATCGAGGGTCGCCTTGTGAGTTTCCACGTGTCGGGCGTGACCGAAGGCACCGACGCGCTCGGTGATGTCGTCGTGCAACTCGAGGTCGACGGTCGCCGGGTCACCGGCCGGGGCGTTGCAACCGACGTGGTCGAAGCGAGTGCCCGGGCCTATCTCGCAGCCGTCAATCGAGCGCTGCAGGTGCAGGCAAAGGACGCGAGCCAAACCAACGAGGTCACTCCGTGACGCATACGATCGGCGTGATCCGCGGCGACGGCACCGGCCCCGAGGTGATCGCCGAGGGCCTCAAGGTGCTCGATGCCGTTCGCGACGGTTTCGACGTCGCGCTCGTCGAGTTCGACCTGGGCGCCGACCGGTATCTGCGGACGGGCGAGACGCTTCCCGACGACGAGCTCCTGCGGTTGGCCGGCTGCGACGCGATCGTGCTCGGCGCGGTGGGCGACCCGCGAGTGAAACCGGGCATCCTCGAGCGCGATCTGCTGCTTCGCGCGCGGTTCGAGCTCGACCAGTACGTCAACCTTCGCCCGGTGATCCGGTACCCCGGAGTGGAGACACTCGTGCCGAGTCACGGCGAGGACGACGTCAACTTCGTGGTGGTTCGTGAGAACAGCGAGGGGCTCTACGCGGGCGCGGGCGGTTTCCACCGCAAGGGCACGGCGCAGGAGGTGGCGGTGCAGGAATCGATCAACACCCGGCATGGGGTCGAGCGGATCGTGCGATACGCCTTCGAGCTGGCTGCCTCCCCCGCCCGGCGCGGCACGCTGACCCTCGTGCACAAGACCAACGTGCTGACGTTTGCCGGCGACCTGTACCAGCGCGTGGTCGACGAGGTCGCTGCCGAGTTCCCGACGGTGGATACCGATTACGTGCATGTGGATGCGGCCTGCATCTACTTCCTGGATCAGCCGGCGCGCTTCGATGTGATCGTCACCGACAACATGTTCGGCGACATCATCACGGACCTCGGCGCCATGATCCAAGGCGGGATGGGCATCGCGGCGGGCGGCAACATCAACCCTGCCGGCGTGTCGATGTTCGAGCCGATCGGCGGCACGGCGCCGGACCACACCGGCAAGGGGACGATCAACCCCCTCGCCGCGATCGGGGCGGTGGAGATGTTGCTGCGCCAGCTCGGCGAGACCGCGGCCGCCACCCGCATCGACCGCGGCATCCGGCATGCCACCACCCAGATGAAGTCGATGCGTGCCGGCGAGATGGGCGTCTCGACGTCGGAGGTCGGCGATCTGGTCGTGGAGGGCGCGTCCGGATGAGCACGCCCGGGGCAGTCCCCACCGTCGAGCTCTACGACACGACGCTGCGCGACGGTGCGCAGCAGGCGGATCTGTCCTACACGGTCGAGGACCGCCTGCGGATACTGCACAAGCTCGACCAGGTGGGGTTCCCCTATATCGAAGGCGGCTGGCCGGGTGCCAACCCGCGCGACACGGAGTTCTTCCAGCTCGCCACCAAGGAGACGCTGGAACACGGGCAGCTCACCGCGTTCGGCATGACCCGGCGCGCCGGCGAGCGGGCCGATGACTCCCAGGCGCTGCGCGATCTGTTGGATGCCGGCACTGAGGTCGTGTGTCTGGTCGGCAAGGCCTGGGACTTGCACGTGACGGAGGCGCTGCGCACGGATCTTGCCGAAGGCGAGGCGATGGTGCGCGACTCCGTCGCGTTCCTGCATGCGCAGGGGCGGCGCGTGTTCTTCGACGCGGAGCACTTCTTCGACGGCTACGTGAGCGACCCGGGCTTCGCGATGCGCGTGCTGGCGGCGGCCGAAGAAGCCGGCGCGGAGCGCCTCGTGCTGTGCGACACCAACGGGGGCATGTTGCCGTTCGACGTTGCCCGGATCGTCACGACGGTGGCGCAACAGGCCACCGCGTCGCTCGGCATCCACATGCACAACGACGCGGGCTGCGCGGTCGCCAACTCGTTGGTGGCGGTCGATGCCGGGGTCCTGCAGGTCCAGGGCACGGTCAACGGCTATGGCGAGCGCACGGGCAACGCCGACATCGTGCCGATCACCGCCGACCTGGTGCTCAAGATGGGCGTACGCGATGCGCTGCCGGAAGGCTCCGTGCAGCGCCTCACCGAGCTCGCGCACTACGTGGCCGAGATCGCCAACATCTCGCCGGAGGCACGCCAGCCGTACGCCGGCCGCTACGCCTTCACGCACAAGGCGGGCTTGCATACGAGTGGGGTCGCGCGCGTGTCGCGCGCCTACGAGCACGTCCCCCCCGACTCGGTGGGCAACCGTCGCGGTGTGGTGGCGTCGGACTACAGCGGTGGCGCGTCGATCCGCATGAAGGCGGAAGAGTTCGGCATCGATGTCGGCGACGCCGCGATCCCTGTGGCCGTCCAGGAGCTCAAGGATCGCGAGGCCACGGGCTACACGTTCGACATCGCGGAGGCCTCGCTCGAGCTATTGCTGCGCCGCGCTGGCGGGTGGACCCAGCCGTACTTCGACGTGGAGAGCTACCGGGTGCACGTCGAAGAGCACGCGGGGGAAGCGCCCTTGGCCGAGGCCACCGTGAAAGTCGTGACCGAGGGCACGCGTCATATCGAAAGCGCCGAAGGACAGGGACCGGTGGGGGCGTTGGACAACGCGCTGCGCAAGGCGCTGTCCAACGACTACCCACAGCTCGACGACATGGTGTTGGAAGACTTTCGGGTGCGCGTGTTGGACCGAAGCGTCGGTACCGGGGCCGTGGTCCGCGTGCTGCTTGATCTGTCGAACGGCGAGCGAGAATGGACCACCGTGGGCGTCAGCGAGAACATCATCGAGGCGTCGTGGGAGGCGCTGGTCGACGGCTACACGTTCGGGTTGCTGCACCCGCGGGAGCGTGCGGAGAACTGACCCGCATCGCCCGATGCGGCGCCCCGTGCGTCGCGGCGCTAGGGGCTCGGGTCGCTGGCCCTGGCGGCGAGCACGGTGACGACGCGGTCTTCCAGATCCTTCGCCGCGTACTCGTTCATGCCGCTGGTGAGCATCGAGAACTCGATCCAGGTGTCCGCAGCATCGCTCCAGACCCATCCGGACAGCGCGGATACGTTGTCGAGAGTGCCGGTCTTGGCGCGCACGCGCACATGGGGTAGCCGACCCTTCAGCGTGCCTTGACCACCGTCGGGCAACGACATCCGTAGCGAGCCGGCCCACGGTTGCCGGTCGGTCACCCACAAGAGCCGAACGATCCCGGCAGCGCTTTGCCGGTTCGTGTAGGACAGCCCTGAGGCGTCGTGGCAGGTGGCGGTGACTCCGTGCGTTTGCTCGTAGGCGCAGATCGCGGCCGCCGCGTTCGCGATCGAGCCCGGTTCGCCGAGATCGTACGCGAGCGCCTTGCCCAAGACCTCTGCGGAGAAGTTGATCGAGCGCATGTCCATGTGCCGCACGATCGTGCGCAGCGGCTGCGACTCGATCGACGCGACGAACGACAGTCCGGCAACCGCGGGACCGGCGCCCGGCTTGCCGCCGACCGCGATCCCGAGCGCACGCAACTGCTTCGTCAGGTACGTCGCCGCCCGGTGCTCCGGGTCATCGATATGCCCGCCGGATGGCCCGAGGTTGCCGCGAAACGTCAGGGCCGTCGGCAGCGCGACGTAGTCGGCAGGGAAGTACGGCTTCCAGCCCGGCGCATACCAATCCCGTCGGAACGGTCCCGTGACGCCGATCACACCCCCGTCGATCCGGCGAACGCCGACGTCCCAGATGCGCCTGGCCAGCCGCGACAGTCGGGCATCGGACACCTCGGGGTCGCCCGAACCGCGAAGCCATAGATCTCCCGCGATCACGCCATCCGCATCCACACCCGGCGACATCGCTCGCGTCCCGAGAACGCGTCTCGTCCCGAAGTGGTCGAACAAAGCCATGCTCAGCAGGAGTTTCTCGTTGGAAGCCGGGGCGCGCTGCGTTGTCGCGCCGTGGCGATACCACGCATCTCCGTCGTTGCCGACCATGACCGACATGGGGTGTCCTGCAACGATCTTGTCGATATGTCGGACCCATCGGGGGCTGGCCGCGCGGGCGTTGAGCACGCCCGTCCCACCCAGGATGAGTGTCACCATCGCTGCCGAGACCACGGGTCGAACGAGCTTCACCGCGAGCACGATACAAGCCCTCGACCCGCGTCCCGGGGGCGTTGCGCACGAAAGAGGGCATACGCCGAAAGGCTCGTTCTCCCCAAAGGGGGGTTCCCGAACTAGTTCATTTTCGCTACTCTTCCCGCCTACGTGCTGGTCGGTGTATTGAACGGTGTTCAGGAGGGGGAAGGGTGGATCACAACGTGTGGCGCAAGTCCCGGGTTGTCGGGTTGTGGATAGCGATCCTCGCTGCCGCCATCGCGACAGCCCCGGCCCTCGCCTCGACACGGGCAACGTCGGGCTTCAAGATCGGTCCCGGCGTCCAATTGCAGACCGTGCGGCTGTCCTCGGGGCCTGAGGAGATCCGCGTCTTGACCGTGCGGCCCGGCACGGCAGCCGCTCCGGATATCGCGCCCGCGACCCAGCAGTACCCCATGTGGAGCCTGACGAGCACGATGTCGGCCAACGCCGGCGCGATCGCCGGCATCAACGGCGACTTCGGTACCGGCAAGGGGCAGCCGGCGCATTTGCTGATGATCGACGGCGAGCTGTGGACGACCGGACAGAGCGCGGGGACCGCGGTCGCGTGGAGTGGCGATGGCCTGCGCGCTTACATCGGTCGTCCGGACATGAGGATACGGGCGAGCAACGCGACGGGTGGGCTCTTCGACATCGCCGAGTGGAACACGGGCAACCCGATCGGAACGCATATCAACGCGTACACATCGCGTGGTGGATCGGTGACGCCACCGCCGGGCAAGGACGCACCGCAGAGCAGCGACCCCAAATGGTGTGCCGCTCGCCTCGAGCCGGTGCACCCGGTGACTTGGAGTGGCGGCAAGCGCACATCGCTCGTGCGCGCGTACAGCGTCGTGGCGCAACCCGAACCGTGTCCGCGCACTCGACTCGCCGTCGGCAGCACGTCGGGCGCCGTCGTCGTTGCCTCGAAGTACCGCTCGACCGACCCGAACAAGGTGCAAGCGCTGTCGGTCGGGGACACCGTGAAGATCTCGTGGACCCTCGTCGGCTGGCGCGGCGTGACCGACGTCATGGGCGCCTCGCAGATGCTGGTCGATCGCGGTGTCAACGTGGCCCCCGACTACACGGCCGGGGCGGACTACATCTTGAACAACAACCCTCGCACCTCCGTCGGTATCACGAAAGGGTGTGGGGATGCCGATACGGCAACGGTGTGCAAGATGATCTGGATCACCGTCGACGGGCGTCAGACCAGCACGAACTGGTCCAAGGGTGTTCGACTGCCCTTCTTGGCGAACGAACATCTGCGGGCTGGCGCGTGGATGGCTGTGAACCTGGACGGCGGGGGCTCCACCACCATGTGGTTGAAGAACAAGAACGCGAATTATTGCCAGTCCAGCCCAACCGTCGGGGGATGTCTGGTGCAGCGCCCCTCGTCTTCCGCCGGTGAGCGCGCGACGCGCACGGCGCTGGTCATCCTGCCGACCGCCGACGGCGGAACACCACTCGCACTTCGATGATCGCTCGCGCAGCACGGGTGGCAGTCGTGACCGCCAGCGTGGTCGTGCTTGCCTCGCCCACCGCGACGAGAGCGGTCCCGCTCGGCACCCAGCCGATACGCGTTCGAGCCCACGACGCGGCGTCGGCCACCGTGGTTGCCGCCGGTGATATCTCGTGCGATCCGACCAATGCGCTGTTCAACTCGGGGCGCGGCACGGCGACGTGGTGTCGCGCCGCGGCAACCGAGAAGGTGATCGCCAGGGCGGACCCCGATGCGGTGCTCACGCTCGGCGATAACCAGTACGACGATGGGCGGCTTCGTGCGTATCAGCGGGCATACGGTCGCAGCTGGGGCACCGAGCGATATCGCACGTACCCCGTGATCGGCAATCACGATTACGAAAGCGGACCGCGCGCCCACGGCTACTTCCACTACTTCGGTGCTCGGGCCGGGGTCGCGGGCCGGGGTTGGTACTCGACGCGCGTGGGTTCCTGGCGTCTGATCGCACTCAATACGAACTGTGCCTACGTCTCCTGTGGGCCGCACGGGGCCCAGTATGCGTGGCTGTCGAAGGTACTCACGACTCGTCCCGTGGCGTGCACGATCGCGATCATGCACCACCCGCTCGTGTCTTCCGGTCCACACGGCGACGACGAGAGCGGCGCACGCGCGTTGTGGAAGCTCCTCTATCGCCGCGGCGTTGATGTCGCCCTCACCGGCCACGATCACATCTACGAACGGTTCAAGCCGGTGGATGCCTTCGGCCAGCCCGACGTCGCGACGGGGATCCGTGAGTTCGTCGTGGGTACCGGCGGTGCGCAGCACTACTGGATCGACGCGGTGCACCGCGGCAGCCAGGTGCGCAACACGAAGACCTTCGGCGTGCTCCGCTTGGCGCTGCACCCGGGCTCCTACACGTGGCGATTCCTCCCGATCGCGGGCGCAACGTTCACCGATATCGGGTCGGCCTCCTGCCACGGCGCGCCCGCCTAAGGCGCGGCTACGACGCTTGGACCCACACCTCGCCGTCGAGGGACCCGCGTTGCACGTAGATCCGCCAGCAGCCCGGCTGCGGGAAGGTGATCACGCTCTTCCACGGTTCGCCGGGAGGCGCCCACTCGTACGGCGGGACGCCCGGTGCAACGCCGGTTACCCGCTCGATCCGACCGCTCGCATCCACGAGGGTGATCCGCAGGGCACCGTTTCCCGAGATGCGCCAATACGTCGTGATCGGCGTGCCGGATCGCAAGGTGGCAGCGCCATCGAACAATGCCCACAGGTCCCCGTCGCCACGCATGACGCCCCGCACCTCGAGTCCGTGCTCGGCTTGCGTCGACGGCGAGGGGTTGGAGCAGCTCCGCCCGCTGGGGATCGGTGGCGGCGTCGTCGCGACGGTCGACGCCGCCGGGAGCGGGTCCGTGCCCGTCGTCACGCTTGGCTCGCTGCTACAGGCCGCCAGCGCACAGATGGCCACGACGAACGTGACCACACGACGGATCACGAGCGAGTCGTTGCGTGGCATCCTGTTCACTATCGGCGTGGCTCCCACGGCATTGACCGATGACCCATCATCGGCGGCGATATCGGCATCCTACGCCGGGGCTGGGGGCACGAAGCAACCGCGTACACTGCCGCGACGATCCGCGAGGAGGACGTCCGTGAGCCAGATCGATCGCACCCGATTGCGCGACCTGATGACGCGCGAGCAACAGACGTTTCGCGAACGCCACCCCCGATCCAAAGATCTGGCGGAGCAGGCCAAAGGCTCGCTGCTCTTCGGCGTGCCGATGAACTGGATGACGCGGTGGCCCGGTGACTACCCGGTGTTCGTCGATCGAGCCGAGGGCGCGCGGTTCTTCGATGTCGACGGCAACACGTTCGTCGACTTCTGCCTGGGGGACACCGGGGGTATGGCGGGACATGCGCCGAAGGTCAGTGTCGATGCGATCGCGACGCAAGCCGCCAAGGGGATCACGCTGATGCTTCCCACGCAAGATGCGGCATGGGTCGGTACCGAGATGGCCAGGCGCTTCGGGCTGCCGTTGTGGAACTTCACGTTGACGGCCACCGACGCGAAC
>JANMPG010000159.1:0-11426 GCA_031369745.1 Actinomycetes bacterium | reverse complement strand
GCGCTGCCTACGAGCTAACAAACCCAGCCGTGGTTGAGGATGAGTCAGGTGTGTCGATCGTTGCAGATGTGACCTGGGCAACAGACGAACCCCCGCTGCTGGCTGACTGCAGCGCTGTGTTAGACGTGAACGGGGTTTCGCAGACCTGGGAGTTCTCCCTTGGAGCTCCCGAGGCGCAGGGAATAGCGGTGACCTCGCTCCCCGATAACTACGCCAACGCCAAAGTCGAATCGATAGGTTGTCAACCGCTCCAGAAGAGCGGTTGACGGTCGGGCGAGACATGATGAGACACATGACGGGGTTGGTGTTGGCGGCATCATTGGGTTGGGCATTGGGACAGCTGGCGTTCGGCGCGCAAAGCGCTTTGGCCTACACAGACGGGTGCGACGTGGAAGCGGACCAGTACCTTGGCTCCGGAAATACCACCCTCTACGACTCCAGTGACGGCGACGAGGATGAATGGAACAACTGGTTCGGCGAAGGAGGCGACGACTCCCTTCACTCGGAGCAGTGCTCGGACGGGGTCAACGGCGGATCGGGGGCCGACAATCTATACGCCGGGGGCAGCACCGAAGACCCAGGTGCATTCGACGGCGTCGAGGGTTTGAACGGCGCAGACTTCATTGACGGCGGTTCAGGCGATGACACTCTCGACGGCGGTTCAGGCGATGATGTCATATACGACTACGTGCACGGATCCGACTTAGACCACATGTACGGGGGACCTGACGACGATGTGCTCGATACTGACGACGGAGATGGTCAAGACGCTACGTGGGGTGAAGGCGGCACCCTCGACATCTGCCGGACCAATGGTGGGGACTTGGAGTACCCATCGTGCGAGTTCTAGCTCAGCGTAGAGGGCTGGAGGACCGAACCTAACGAACGGCCCCGCTTTCGGCTGGGTCGCTGACTTGTCCTCCACGAAGCCTGTCTTGGGTGGGCGACCTCGATGCCGTCGTTCGCGGCTTGGTCGGTGGCTTCGGGCCGCCGGTAGGATGCAGCCTGTGACCGCGCGCATCCTCGATGGCAAGGCCGTCGCCGCCCAGATCCGCACCGAGGTAGCAGAACGTGTGCGTGCCCTGGCAGACGCGGGCATCACGCCGGGCCTGGCGGCCGTCCTCGTGGGCGACGACCAGGCCTCTCGCATCTACGTGGGTCAGAAGCACAAGGCCTGCGCCGACGTCGGGATCCGCTCGGAACAGGTCGACCTGCCTTCCTACGTGACCGAGCATGAGCTGCTGGCGACGATCCGCCGGTTGAACCGCGACCCTGAGATCCACGGGATCATCGTGCAGTTGCCACTGCCGGGCCATCTCGGGGAGCTCGAGATGCAACGGGCCATCGCGCCCGAGAAGGACGTCGACGGGCTTCATCCATGGAACATCGGCATGATGGTGCGCCAAGGCCCGTGCTATCTGCCCGCCACTCCCTACGGCATCGTCGAGCTGCTGTTGCGCAGTGAGATCCCTATCGAGGGTGCGGAGGTCACGATCGTGGGTTTCGGCGAGCTCGTCGGCGCGCCGCTGTCGGTGATGCTCGGGCAGAACACGATCCGGGGCAACGCGACCGTGACGTCGACCCACATCCGCACCCGGGATCTGCGAACCGCGGCGTTGAATGCCGACATCCTCGTGGCCGCGGCGGGCGTGCCGCACCTCGTGACCGGCGACATGATCAAGCCGGGAGCCACGGTGATCGACGTGGGCGTGCATCGCACCGCCGACGGGTTGGTCGGCGATGTCGTCTTCGATGAGGCCGTCGAGGTCGCCGGGGCCATCACGCCGGTGCCTGGTGGGGTCGGGCCGATGACGGTCGCCATGCTGCTGGTCAACACGGTGCAAGCCGCCGAAGCGCAGGCTTTCTCGCAAGGATGAGTCCCGACACCGGCGGTCATCTCGCCGCCCTGCTCGCACGGGGCGAGTTCACCGTCACGGGCGAGATCGTGCCGCCCATCGGAGGGTCTCTCGAGTCGGTCACCGACCACGCGGTGGCCTTGGTGGGTTCGGTCGATGCGGTGAATCTCACCGACAACCCCACCGCCACGGCACACATGTCGCCGCTCGCCGGTGTCTCGGCCACTGCCGCCGCCGGTATCGAGCCGACCGTGCAACTGACGGTTCGCGACCGCAACCGCCTCGCGCTGACGAGCGACCTGCTCGGCGCGTGGGCGCTCGGTGCCCGAAACGTGTTCTGCCTGACCGGTGACCCGATCCACATCGGGGACCACGCAGATGCCACGGTCGCCGGCGATCTGGACGTCAGCGGTGTGATCGGGCTCGCACGCCGGATGCGCGAGGACGGGACGACCCTGGCCGGCGCCGACCTGGTGGATCCGCCTCGCTACCTGATCGGGGTTGCCGACGTGCCGCTCGCCGACCCCTACGACCCGGGCAAGCTGGAGGCCAAGCTCGACGCCGGCGCCGACTTCGTGACCACGCAGATCGTCTATGACGCCGCGGCCCTGTCTGCGTGGGCAGAGCTGATGCGCGCACGGGGGTTGTTCGAGCGTGCCAAGGTGATCGTCGGGCTCACCCCGCTGCGCAGCGCGAAGCAGGCCAGGTTCATGGACGAGAAGCTGCCCGGCGTCAACGTGCCGGCGACGATGATCGGGGCGCTCGAAGCCGCGGGCGACGATGCCGCGGCGGTCGGACTCGAGCTTGCGGTGCCGCTGGTCGAGGCGATCCGCCGTATCCCGGGGATCGCCGGCATCCACGTGATGGCGATGGGCCATGACGAGACGACGCGTGCGCTGGTGGCGAAGTCGGGTTTGTATCCGCGCCCCACGGCGACCCGCTAGACGTCGGTCGTGGTCACGCCGATGATGTGGCAGTCCTTCGACGCGCGGATGCAGTTGTCGGTCAACGTCTCCAAGCGGGACTGCACCCACGTGTTCCAGAAGTCGGCGTGCATCGTCCAGTAGGCCCCGCTCGACAGTTTGATCCGCACGTTCTTCCCGCCGTCGGACGGTCCGCACGGCGTCGCGCCCGCGCACGGATCTTGGATGCGGAAATGGATCCGGACCGAGATCGCGGGCACGTACTTCGGGTGCGAGGCGGGGCACAGCGTCGGCTCGACGTGCGGCGTCGTGTCGGTCGGGTCGCTATAGATCACATGCGAGAAATGGTCCGGTGAGTCCAAGCTGGCGCCGTCCCAGCAGAAGGGGAAATCGACGATCGCGCGGATCCCGTCTTCCCCTTTCTTCGTGTAGGGGCGGCAGTCGTAGGGGAATGGACGCTCCGGCGATCCCTCGCCGCAATACCAGCGCAGAGCGGGGTTTTCCCGGCGGTTCATCGCGCGCGGGTTCCCGCCGATCAGTTTGATGTTGGCCGGCAGGCTCGTGACCGGTGCGATGTTGCTGCGGATCGCGCGGAAGTAGTAGGTGCGTTCCCGATACGGCGGGAGGGCGCGCCACGAACCGTTCTTTTTGATGAAGGCGGTCGGAGCCCAGATCGCCGCCTTGTCCTTCTTGTCGGTGCAGGTGGTGCCGGCGGCCATCAGGGACTTGCGCGTGGAGAACGCGTCGGTGCTCTTGTTGCCGTAGAACGCGTGCTTGTGGGCCGAGCCCGGGGCACCCGGGTAGACGATCGGATCGTCCATCGATGCGTGCGTGAAGCCGCACTGGACACCGAAGGCACCTGGAGCGTGCGCCGATGCGCTCTGCGTCGTAAGGAGAAGCGGAAGGACGCTCGAGACAGCGATGAAGGCGAGGGCGAGCGCGCGACAACGCTGGAGTATCCGCATGTGCCGGAGGTATCGGCACCGACGAGGCTGGGCGTGAGCGGATGCGTTAGACGAGCGCGCGCAGGGCGTTCGGACTCTGGATCACGCTGTTGAGTATGTCCTGCACGTCGGGATCTCTCGCGACCGCCACGATCAAGACGATGAACAGGATCGCTGCGACGATGCCGATGGTACCGCACACGAGCCCGGCGATCGCGATGCCCTTGTTACCGGCTCCCCGCTTCGCTTTTGAGATGGCGACGGCACCGAACACGATCGCGAGCACGCCGAGGATGAACGGCAACCAGATCGTGAAGAACAGCAGCAGGGCCAAGATACCGAGCACGAGCGATGCGACGGCGAGTCCATTCGTCTGCTTGGGGGCGTAGCCGGGCGCGCCCGGCATCGCCGGTGGGGGCGGTGGGGCCTGCTGCTCGTCCATCAGGTTCGCTCCTCGATAGGCACGTAGACGCGGCCGGTCGGACCGATGTATTCGGAGCTCGGCCGGATGATCCGGTTGTTCGCGTACTGCTCGCGCACGTGCGCGGTCCACCCCGCCATGCGCGCGAGTGCGAACAGGGGCGTCATCAGATCCGTCGGGATGTCGAGCAGGTGATACACGCCCGCCGCATACAGGTCGACGTTGGGATACAGCCCCTTCTGCTCGAGGGTGGTCTCCTCCAGTGCGGAGAAGATCTCGTACCACTGGGGCTGACCGCGCCGTTCGCCGAGCTCCTTGCACATCTGCTTCAGGACCGTGGCCCGCGGATCCATCGTGCGATACACCGCATGGCCGAACCCCATGATCTTCTCGTGGTTTGCCAGGCGTTCGGCGACGTAGGCTTGGGCGTTCTCGGCCTTGCCGATCTCCTCCGCCATCTTCTGCGACTCTTCGTTGGCGCCGCCGTGCAATGGGCCCTTGAGCGCCCCGATCGCCCCGGTGATGGCCGAGAACATGTCGGACAACGTCGAGGCGATCACCCGGGCCGCGAAGGTCGACGCGTTCATCGTGTGGTCGCCGTAGAGCACGAACGTGGTGTCGAGCACGCGCGCATCCTGCGGATCGGGCTCTTCGCCGTGCAGCATCCACAAGAAGTTCGCGGCATGGCTGAGCTCAGGGTCCGGCGGGATCACCTCGCGACCCGTCCGAAGCCGGTCGAAGGTGGCGATCAGCGTCGGGGTCTCGGCGATCATGCGCATCGCCTTTCGATACTCGGCCTCGGGGGATACGTCCCATCCGTCGGGGTCGAACGCGCTGGTGGCGGAGATGCTCGTGCGCAGCATGGACATCGGCGAGGCGTTCTGGGCCAGGGTCGGCATCAGGCGAGCGAGGAACGGGTGGAGTTCGCGCTCGCGCACGAGGAAGGTGTTGAGCTGGTTCAGCTGCTGGCGGTTCGGCAGGTCCAGGTTGTGCAATAGGTACACGGTCTCTTCGAACGTGGCGTTGCGGGCCAGGTCGGTGATCTCGTAGCCCACGTACCACAGGCGACCTGCGTCGCCGTCGATGTCGGACAGATGCGTCTCGGCGGCGACGATCTCCCTGAGCCCCTTCTCACCCATGCGCTCCAGGATAGAGGGTGGGCGCGGTGGACCCCAAACCGGTCCCGACCGTTACCCTTCCGGGCGCGATGGCGACCCGAGTGACCCTCATCCCAGGCGACGGCATCGGACCCGAGGTGACCGAGGCGGCCCGGCGTGCCATCGAGGCGACTGGTATCCCCATCGAATGGGATCGCCAGGACATGGGCGCCGGTGCGTTCTCGCGGTTGGGCGATCCGCTACCCAAGGCGACCCTGGAGGCGATCCGGGCAAGCCGGGTCGCGCTAAAGGGCCCGATCGAAACGCCGGTAACGAGCGGCCTGCGCAGTTCGAACCTCGCCTTGCGCAAGGGACTGGACCTGTTCGCCAACGTTCGGCCGTGCCGGCTGTACCCGGGCGTGCCCTCGCTGTATGACCGGGTCGACCTGGTGGTGGTCCGCGAGAACACGGAAGGGATGTACACGGGCATCGAACTCGAGCGCGGGACCCCGGGTGTCGCCGACCTGATCCGGTTCGTCGGCGCGACCACCGGGCAGACCGTGCGCGCAGACAGCGGGGTGTCCGTGAAGGAGATATCCGAGGGCGGCTCCGAGCGGATCGTGCGTTTCGCGTTCACGTGGGCGCAGGAGCATGGTCGCCATGCGGTCACGGCCAGTCACAAGGCCAACATCATGAAGTTCACCGACGGGCTGTTCCTGGAGGTTGCTCGTCGCGTCGCCCGGGAGTTCCCGCAGGTGGCGTTCGAGGACCGCATCATCGATGCGCTGTGCATGCAGCTGATCCAGTCACCCGAACGCTTCGACGTCTTGGTGCTGCCGAACATGTACGGCGATCTGGTCGCGGAGCTGGGCGCGGGCTTGATCGGTGGTACGGGTGTCGCGCCGGGCGCGCACTTCGGGGGGGCCGACGGGCGCGAGCTGGCGGTGTTCGAGGCGACGCACGGCACCGCCAACCACCTGGCCGGCACGAACCGCGCCGACCCGATCGGACTGATCTTGTCCGGCGCGATGCTGCTTCGCCACATCGGGGAAGCGGACGCCGGTGACCGCCTCGAGGCTGCTGCCGCCGCCGTGCTTGCCGACGGCACGTGGGTGACCTATGACCTGCGGGCTGCCGGCGATGCCCGGGCCGCCGCGGGCACCTTCGGCGTCGCCGACGCGATCATCGCCAAGCTCTGAGCGCCGCGCGGGTTCGATAGCCTGGGGGTGTTCACCCGTACACAAGGAGCGAACCGTCATGAAGACCACCGTCGTGGGCAGCGGGTTCGTGGGCCAAACGGCCGCGATGCGTCTGCTCGAAAAGGGCCTCGGCGATGTCGTGTTGATCGACATCATCGAGGGAAAGCCCCAGGGTCTCGCGCTGGATCTGAAGGAAGCTGCGCCCGTGGAAGGGTACGAGCCCTCGATCGTCGGCACGAACGACTATGCGGACACTGCCGGCAGCGACGTCGTCGTGATCACCGCGGGGTTCCCGCGACAGCCCGGCATGAGCCGCATGGATCTGCTGGGCAAGAACGCGGCGATCATGTCCGACGTGGTGTCCAAGATCGTCCCCGGGTCGCCCGAGGCGATCATCATCATCGTGTCGAACCCGTTGGACGAGATGACCTTCCTGGCCGCGAAGGTGTCGGGGTTCCCCAAGGAGCGGGTGTTCGGCATGGCGGGGGTGCTCGATTCGGCGCGGTTGCGCTACTTCATCGCCGAGGAGCTCGGCGTGTCGACGACCGGCGTCGAAGCGATGGCTCTCGGCTCGCACGGTGACTCGATGGTCGCGTTGCCGCGCCACGCCACCGTCAACGGCACGCCGCTGCCGCAGCTGGTGGACGAGCAGACGCTCGAGCGACTGTTCCAGCGCACCCGAGACGGCGGCGCCGAGATCGTCGCGTATCTGAAGACCGGCTCGGCGTATTACGCGCCGAGCGCGTCGGTCGTGACGATGGTCGAGGCGATCGCCAACGACACGAAGGCGGTGCTGCCGGTGTGCGCCTGGACCACCGGCCAGTACGGCATCCAGGACGTGTACGTCGGCGTGCCGGCCAAGCTCGGCCGCGGCGGCATCGAGGAGATCGTCGAGCTCGAACTGAACGACGACGAGCTCGGCAGGCTGCGTGCGGCGGCGGAAGGCATCCGTGCCAAGTGCGCGGATCTGGCGAAGCTGTAGATCAAGCGCCGGACGTCGGTTGTATCTCGAAGGGGGTCGGTTCGCCGGCTCCCTTCGGTGTCCGCAGGCTCCGGGCCCATCGCAGGGTGAGCACGCCACCGACGATGGTGAGGATGCCGCCCACGATCACGATCCAGGGACCCAGCCCGACGTGGGTGTACCCGCCGAGCTCGTCGATCACGTTCGTCAGGGCGACCCGCACGGCGTCGGCGGTTCGACCGTACGCGGCGGCGAGCGCCGCGACCAACTTCTCGTCATCGACCGGGGAGTAGTAGTCCGGCGCGGCCTTGATGAACCAGGCGGCCAGCAGGGTCGAGAGCGTCCCCGCCACGATGACGACGATCGCGAGCGCGGTGCGCGTGCGCTCGCGCACCATCCGACTCATGATCACGACCACCAAGATCACGACAGCACAGATCAGTGTGAAGACACCTGCTGCCAGGTCGGTGCCCGGCGAAACGGTGGCGATGCCGGCGGCGTCGGCGATCCCCACGGTGACCCAGGTCAGCAGCGATCCCACTCCCATCGCCAGCGCGCCGGCAGCCGTCAGGACGAATCCCGCCAGGCGCAGGTTCGACGGTCGTGAGGCGTCCATCCGGGGTTCGGCTTCCATACGCGGCAGTCTCGCACCCGGATACAGCCGGACCAAGAACGCCACCCCACGTAGGATGGACCCATGGCGAAGTTCGGCGAACAACTCCGCGTTCACGCCGGGATGTTCTTCACCAACTGGCGCAACCCCGACTACGGCTTCGTGCAGAAGGTCGGTCTGACGATCAAGAACCGGACGCTGGCTCTGTCGCGAGGCGGGTGTTGCGGCAACCACGGTCAACCGGGGTGTTGACGCACCCCGGAGTGGGACCTCGGTCGAGGCTCCGAAGACCACCACCATCACCGACACGACGAGGGGCACGACCATGAGTGAGGAAACCGAGGCGGTCGACGCACAGCACGGGTGGCACCGTCAGGTCGCCGTCGACGCCTTCAACGAGGTGTGGGCACTGATCGATCTGCCTGTGCGAACGCCGGCGCAGGATCGAGACCTCCTCGCGGGCGCGTTCACGTCGCGTTTCCACTGGGGCATCGTCGGCGGGCCGGAGGAGCACATGGTGGGGGACTGGCTGATCGCGCGCGTGGCCAGCCTCGGAGGCTTCGGCGAGCTCGCGCAACGGTATGCCTCGAGCGCTCTTGACCTCGCACGCGCGAACGGATGGGCGGATTGGCGACTCGCGTCGATGCTCGAGGGCATGTCGCGCGCGTCGGCGGCGGTGGGCGATGCGGAAGCGCGGGAGCGGTACGCCTCTGAAGCTCGAACGGTGCTGGCTACGATCACCGACACCGAGGACCGCGATCTGATCGCCTCGCAGCTCGCATCGATCCCCGGGCTGAACCCGACCTAGCGCTCAGCTCGGGCCGTGCTCCCACGCGATCGCCTCGGCCGCGATCGCCTCGGCGAACCGCATCGTCGTGGCGGTCCCGCCCAGGTCGGGTGTGCGGACCTCCCCCTTGCGAAGGGTTTCGTCGACGCCCCACTCGACGTTGTCCGCAGCGCCGATCTCGCCGAGGTGGCGCAGCATCATCGCGCCCGACAGGATCATCGCGACGGGGTTTGCCAGGCCGCGACCGGCGATGTCCGGCGCGCTCCCGTGCACCGCTTCGAAGACCGCGTACTCCCACCCGAGGTTGGCGCCCGGTATCAGGCCGAGTCCGCCGACCAGCCCGGCGCACAGGTCGGACAGGATGTCGCCGTAGAGGTTGGGCAGCAGCAACACGTCGAAGTCCTCGGGCGAACGCGCGAGTCGCGCCGACAGGTGGTCGATCTGGATCTCTTCCCACGGGATGTCGGGAAAGTCGCGCGAGTCCTCCTGGGCGGCCTGCAGGAAGATGCCGTCGGAAAAGCGCATCACGTTGGCCTTGTGCCCGACCGTGATGCGCTTGCGCCGATGAGCCCTGGCGTACTCGAAGGCGAAGCGCACGATCCGGTGCGCGCCGGTCACGCTGATCGGCTTCAACGTGACGCCGGCGTCCTCGCGCAGCTCGAACCCACCGATGTCATGGAGCCGCCGGCGAAGTGCCGCCGCTTCCTGCGACCCCTTCTCGAACTCGATCCCTTGGTAGAGGTCCTCGGTGTTTTCACGGACGATCACCAGGTCGACGTCGTGGTGGCGGGTCGGCACACCCGGGATCGACCGGGCCGGCCGCACCGCCGCGAACAGATCCAAGTCCTGGCGAAGCGCGACGTTGACGCTGCGGAACCCGCTGCCGACCGGCGTCGTGATCGGCCCCTTGATCGCCACGCGACAGTCGCGGATCGCGTCGAGCGTCTCATCGGGAAGCACAGATCCGTGTGCGTCGAGGGCGCTTGCGCCCGCGGGGCGCTCGACCCACTCGATCCCGACGTCCACGGCATCGAGCACGAGCCGAGTGGCCGCCGCGACCTCGGGGCCGATCCCGTCGCCCGCGATCAGGGTTACTCTGTGCGTCATCGCGCAGCACCTTACCGGACGACTGAGGGGGTACCGATGCGCAGGTACAGGCTCGTCGCTGCAGTGATCGCCGCGGTCTCGTTCGTCGCGATCGCACAAGCCCCCGCCCTGGCATGGGGCGCCAGGTTGAGCACGGCCTCACCGATCCCGTACGCAGGCAGTGCCGTCACCATCGACGTGGTTGCGGATCTCGGGGGCAAGCTGGGACGCGACCCGGCCGCGCTACAGGTGACCAACTTCTGTTGGCCAACCGGCGGGGATGC
Organism: Actinomycetes bacterium; assembly: GCA_031369745.1. Lineage (GTDB taxonomy): Bacteria > Actinomycetota > UBA4738 > UBA4738 > HRBIN12 > AC-51. The sequence continues at coordinate 1,255 of JANMPG010000159.1, read as the reverse complement.
CGTGTTCGTCACACAACGCGCGTCGGTGGCTTGGACGGTTCTGTCCAAAACGCACGTCGAGGGGACCGCATCGTTCGAGCTCAGCGCTCCGTCGTGGCCCACTGAGGGTTCGGTCGACTGCGAGGCGTACCTCTGGCGTGTTCCCAACGACAGCGTTGCGAAGTCGTTCTCGTTGATCCAATTCCGCGTGTACCAGGAGCCGCCGGTGCCCTGAGCCGGGTGGAGTCGGCCGACCCTCAGAACCGCTCGAACAAGATCGCGCGCTTCACTTCCTGGATCGCCTTGGTGACCTCGATGCCGCGCGGGCACGCGTCGGTGCAGTTGAAGGTGGTACGGCAGCGGAACACACCGGTCTTTTCCGACAGGATCTTCATGCGTTCGCGTCCGGCTTCGTCGCGTGAGTCGAAGATGAATCGGTGCGCGTTCACGATCGCGGCGGGGCCCACGTACTCGCCGTCGCCCCAGAACACGGGGCACGAGGTGGTGCACGCCGCGCACAGGATGCACTTGGTCGTGTCGTCGTATCGCGCGCGGTCTTCGGGCGACTGGCGCCGCTCCTTGTCGGGCTCTCCCGAATCGTTGATCAGGTACGGCAGCACCGACTTGAAATCGTCCATGAACGGGTCCATGTCGACGATCAGGTCCTTCAGCACCGCGAGGCCGCGGATCGGTTCGATCGTGACTTTCGGGCCGACATCTTCGGCGAGCACCTTGCACGCGAGCTGGTTGCGCCCGTTGATCAGCATCGCGTCGGAGCCACAGATGCCGTGCGCGCACGAGCGGCGGAAGCTCAGCGTGCCGTCGTGGTACCACTTGATCTGGTGCAGGACCTCGACCAGCCGGTCGAGTGGATGGACCTGGAGCGTCCACTCGTCCCACCACGACTCCTGGGAGACCTCCGGGTTGAAACGCCGGACCTTCACCGTGAGCGCCACCCTGCCGGGCTTGTCGCCGACGCGCTGGTCGTCCGAGGCGTTCAGGACCTCTGCGGCCGTCGGCATCAGTACTTCCTCTCCATCGGGATGTACGGCCCCATCTTCACGGGTTTGTACTCCATGCGGATCGAGCCGTCGTCTTGACGGTAGGCGAGGGTGTGTTTCAGCCAGTTGGCGTCGTCGCGAAGCGGGTGGTCTTCGCGGTAGTGCGCGCCCCTGCTCTCGGTTCGAACGAGCGCCCCGGCCACGAGGGTGTCGGCGCAGTCGAGCAGGTAGCCGAGCTCGACGACCTCCATCAGGTCGGTGTTGTAGATGCCGCC
>JANMPG010000104.1:0-11187 GCA_031369745.1 Actinomycetes bacterium | reverse complement strand
CCCGCCACCTGCACATCGAGGACGAGCTGCATCGAGGTGCCGACCTTGCCGTCCATGCGGATGCGAACGATCTGGTCGTGCGCGACACCGCCCACGCTGCGTGTGGCATACGCATAGACCCACGGTTGATCCGGGAACGACGGCGGCACCGTGAGCCCCACCAATCCTTGCTCGTTCACAGCTTCGCCGACGACGTGCGGCACCGTGAACACGGACGTGTTCCTTCCGGTCGCCGCCTCGATCCTGCGGATCTCTCCCGTGAGTCGCTCGCCGTAGAAGATCGTGCCATCGGGCGCGAACACGAACGTGGCGGGGTGGTCCAGGTCGGTGGCCACCGCTTCGGCGACGATCGTGCCCGTCCTCGGTTGCGACGGCGACGCCGACACGCTGCTCGCAGCCGGCGTCGACGTCGCGGGGGCGACCGAGCTCGGGGATGTCGTCGCAGATGTGCACGCGGCGGCCAGCACGGACACGGCGGCGAGCGACACGCTCGAACGACGAACTGCGGCGCGGGTCAACATCGCCGCGGCATCCTAGCGGCAGCGCTGACTCAGAAGCCCGTGAGCCCCCGACCGACGCCGTCGATCAACCCGTGATCGGGCGGCGACAGATGTCCCTCGAGATAGGCCCGCGCGATCGTCGCCTGGGTCCGGAACACGTCGACCTCCCAGTAGGAGAACGGCCCCGGACGGTACCCGGGCGAGGTGACGTTGCGCTGCACCGACTCGCATGCCCCCCAGTCCTCACGGTTCGTGATGTCCCAAAACTCGGTCGCGTAGTCCGGCGAGAAGCCAGGCTTGTCGAACGCCTCCGCAGGGAAATACCAGGCGCACTCGATCCAGGTGCGATCGGCCGCGAGCGGGACCAGCCGATGCGTCATCACATAGTCGGGGTGCGGGCTGATCAACAGGTTCGGAAAGACCACGGAATACCCGACCTGACGCAGCTTGTCGTCTGGCAGCCCGGGGATCGGCACGCCGTCGGACGCGCCGGTCAGCGACATCGTCACCGCGTGATCGAGCAACTCCATCGGGCCGCCGAGCCACGCACCGGTCGAGCGCTCGGGGTAGGCGAGATCGGAGTCGGGCGGGGTGACCTTGCACAACGCGGGGTGGATCTCGGAGCAGTGGTAGCACTCGCAGTAGTTCTCCACGGCGATCTTCCAGTTGGACGCGAGCTCGTATTCGTGGCGCGCCCCGAGCTTCAGCGTTTCTGGCGCGTAGCCGTCGACGACGAGATCCAGGTTGCCCAAGTACTCGCGCAGCTCCGGGGCATCGCCGCTCGGGTTGAGGAACAACCACCCGTGCCATTCGGCGAGCCGTGCCGCGACGAGCGGGAAGTCCGCCTTGTCGAGCGAATCCATGTTGAACTTCGGCGTCGCCCGCAGGTCTCCGCCGAGCCCGTAGACCCACGCATGATACGGGCAGCGGATGCCACGTTGGTTGCGCTGCTCGTCGACCGCGAGCAGCTCGTGCCCCCGGTGACGACAGATGTTGTGGAACGCCCGCAGCTGCTGATCGTCGCCGCGCACCAACAGGAAGCTCTGCCGACCGACCTGGATGGCCCGCTGGTCGCCGGGGTGCGACAGCTCGAGGTCCGCGGTGCGACCGACGCAGGTCCAGGACCCTTCGAACAGGTGCGTCTGTTCCCACTCGAACACCGCGGGTGACCCGTAGGCATCGCCGGGAAGCGTCAACGCCCGGTCATAGGGCTGCAACACCTGCTCAACGGCGGCAAGGTCGAGTGGGGCGGATGTGCGCTGCATGGATGAACGCTCCTGGCGGTTGGGTTGCTCCCACGGTATCGGACGTTGCGGCGCCGGCGTGAACCCGAACGTGAACCCCGGGTCAGGGCGCGGACGCGGCGGAACGCGCATCCCACTCGGCCAAGAGCTCTGCTTCCCGTTGCGGGGCAAGGCCGGTCGTCATCTCGGGAAGGCCGCGCGCGCGGTCCCACGCAAGCGTATCGGCGACGGTGTCGGCGAGCGAGCGAAACGTCAGACCGTGCGCCACTGCCCTCGAGGTATCGAACAGGTGCGCGTTCGGCTCGTCGGGTGTGATCAACGGGAACGGGTCTTGCTGCTCGTTGCCGAGCAGGTCGTTGTCGCGGACGAACGTGTCGTCGCACCAGGCCACCTCGAGGGTCGAGCCGGCGGTTGACGCGGCCGTCTCGATCAGTTCGCCGAGCGAATGTCGACGCGGCGGCACCGCGGTGTTGAAGGTGCCTGGCTCCTCATCGGCGCACACCTGCAGGATGAACGCTGCGAGATCGCGGGCGTCGATCCACTGCATCGGTTGGTCCGCCGGCGCGGGCGCGAGCATGCGGCCTCCCGCGGCGGCGCGTCGAACCCAGTAGGTGAACCGGTCGGTGGGATCGTGGGGACCGACGATGTAGTGCGGGCGCACCACCGTCGCGCGATGGCTGTGCGCGGCGAACAGCGCTTCTTCACAGGCCACCTTGAGCGGACCGTAGGTCTCCCAGGTGATCTCCTCGGTATCGGGGAACGGCGCCCGATACACGTCGTCGTCCTCAGACGCGCCCGGGCGCACCTGCTCGACGTGAGCCGACACCGACGAGATGAAGACCGAGCGACCGACGTCGGGCATCGCTGCGGCAGCCTCGTCGATCTGTCGCGGGAAATACGCGCAGAAGTCCACGACCGCGTCGAAGGAGCGACCCGCGAGCGTCCCCAGGCCCTCCGCGCGATCGCCGTGGATGTGCTCCGCGTCGGGCCACGGGTCATCCTCGTCTCTGCCTCGGTGGAACACCGTGACCTGGTGTCCCGCCTCCAGAGCCAGCCCCGTGAACGCCCTCCCCGAGAAGTTGGTGCCGCCGATCGTGCAGATCTGCATGCGAGAACCCTACCCCGGCAGCCGTTCTCGGGTCGGGTTGACGGACGTCGGCAATGACGTCATAATGACGTCATCACAGACGTCGATACGACGGAAGGATGACGCCATGGATCTCACCCCGCATCTAGACTCGATCCGTACGGACTTCGAAGCACTAATCGGCACCGACGAGGCGCTCGTGACCGCGCTGGAGCGCATGGCCCGGCCGATGGAGGCCTCGCTGCAGTTGCGCCTGCTCGACGTGCTCGGCGAGAGCGCGCTGGAGCTCACCGAACAGCTCCCCTCAGGCCACACGGAGGTCCGCGTTTCCGGCCGCGACGCTCGACTGATGTACGTCGGTGCCCCCGACGCCCCACCCTCTGCGCCGAGCACCGATGAACAAGGCGGTACCGCTCGGGTCACGCTGCGGATGCCGGATGCGCTGAAGACCGCTGTCGAAGAGGCTGCCGAAGCGGGGAGCATCTCGGTCAACGCGTGGTTGGTGCAAGCGGTGCAGTCTGCACTCAGCCGACCGCCCCAGCAACGCCGCCGCGTCATCGGCGATCGGATCACGGGCTACGCCCAGAGCTAAGGAGGAGCCATCCCATGAAGCAGACTTACGACACCCCCGGACAGGTCACGATCGACGTGCAGATCGCGGCCGGTGACATCGACGTGCGAACCGCCGACACCGACGTGACCTCGATCGAGATCACCGGCTACGACAAGGCCGCCCCGCCGAGCATCACGTGCGATGAGACGAGCGACGGCGGCCACCGCGTCACGATCGAGCATCGCAGGAAGCGGGTGTGGGGCTTCTCGCTCGGACGCGGCCTCGATGTCAAGCTCACGGTGCCCGAGGGCACCCGGCTCGATGGCTCCAGCGGTGCCGCCGAGCTCGAGATCGACGGAACGCTCGGCTCCCTCGACTTCCGATCGGGTGCCGGGGACGTCACCTTCGACGAGATCACGGGCGACGTGCAGATCGCCTGTGCCAGTGGGGACATCGAAGGCCAGCGCGTCGGGGGGCAGTTCGGCTTCAAGGGAGCCTCGGGCGACATCTCGATCGAATCGATCGGCGGCGGCGCGACCGTGCGCAGCGCATCCGGCGACATCACGATCGGCCGTCTCGAGGGGCCCACGACGATCACCCTTGGGTCGGGCGACGTCGATCTGCGTGAGGTGGGCGGTGGGGACATCAACGTGCGAACGATCGCCGGCGACGTGCACGTCGGCGTGCTCCAAGGCCTGCGTGTGTGGCTCGACCTATCCGCGACCGGCGGCGACGTACGCAGCGACCTCGCCGACGCCGAGCGTGGGGACACATCCGCCCCCACGCAGCTCGAGCTCACGGTGAACACGGTGTCCGGCGACATCGAAGTCCGCCGCGCCGCGTCGGCGAAGCGGTGAGGCTCTGTGCGTTCGCTTCTTCGTGATCGCTCGTACCGACGGCTGCTGATCGGCCAGACGCTGTCAGCCTTCGGTGACTACGCGATGTTTCTCGCGCTCGCCGTGTGGGTGAAGGCGCTGACCGGATCCAGCGCCAAGGCCGGCCTCGCGATCTTGCCCTTCGCGCTGCCGAGCCTGATCGGTCCTGCGCTCGGTGTATTCGTAGATCGGTTCCCGCGTCGGCGCATCATGGTCCTTACCGATCTCGCGGCGGCGGCTGCCCTGTTGCCACTGCTCGCAGTCAACGACGCCGGCGATATCTGGTTGATCTACGTTGCGTCGTTCCTCCTCGGGTTGTGCACGGTCGTGTATCAGGCCGCGCGAGCCGGACTGATCGTCAGCATGCTGCCCGACGATCGACTCGGCGAAGCGAACGGCCTCTTGCAGTCGACCAGCCAAGGCATGCGGCTACTCGCTCCCCTCGCCGGCGCGGCGTTGTTCGCGGTGTTCGGCGGACCGGCCGTCGCGATCCTCGATGCGGCGACGTTCGTCGTTTCTGCGGTGTTCCTGCTGGGCGTGCACGCCCCCATGATCGAACGCACCGATGCTGCGGACTTCTGGACCGAACTGAAGGCCGGGGTCAGTCACATCGCCCGCACGACCGACCTGCGCCGGCTCACGATCGCGACCGCCATCGTCACGCTCGCGGCGGGTGTCATGGAGGTCGTGATCTTCGCGCTGATCGACGAAGGGCTGCACCGCGCACCCGAGTTCCTCGGTGTCCTTTCGACGACGCAGGGCATCGGCGCCGTGATCGGCGGCGTGGTCGTGGGCGCGACGATGCGACGCATCGGAGAGGTTCCCACGATCGCATGGGCGCTCGTTGCCGCTGGGGTCGGCGTCGGACTGCTGGCAACGGCGCAGCTCGCGATCGTGTTCGTTGCGACCGCGGCGGTCGGCATCGCGGTGTCGTTCTACAACGTGGCGTTCATCACGTTGGTGCAGCGACGCACCGATGCGGCGATGCAGGGCCGCGTGATGAGCGCTATCGATGCCGCGTTCACCGTGCCGTTCGTCGTGTCGATCGCGCTCGGGGCCGCCATCGTGACCCTCGTGAGCTTCCGCGTGATCTACATCGTGCAGGCGGTCGTGTTCGTCGGGGTCGCTCTGGCGCTCACGCTCGGCGCGCGAGACGACGACGTCGCAGCGTCGCCGGGATCGGCCTGGACCGTGCTTGCTAGGCGGCCGACTCCATCGACGCGTCGTACGCGCCGTCGCGAGCGAGCCCATTCATCTTCGCGCGGTGTGCGAGCGCGCGTTGGGCGGCCTCGATGTGCGCTGGTTCTCCGCCCCACGCTTTGAGCGCCGGGGCTTGGAGTGCGCGCCCGTACGAGAACGACAACTGCCAGGGAAAGCCGCCGATACGGTTCATCTCGTTGAGTCGGCTGGTGGCCTGCTCGTCACTCATCCCACCCGACAGGAACACCACGCCGGGCACATCGGCCGGCACGTACGCCTTGAGGCACCGGATCGTTGCCTCGGCGATCGCGTGGTCGTCGTCTTGCACGTCGTTGCCTTTGCCCGGCACGATCATGTTGACCTTCAGCAACGAGCCGGGGACAGCGACTCTGTGCGCCGCCAGCTGCCGGTACAACGCGTCGAGCGTGCGACCGGTGGCTTCCTCGCAGGCGACGATGTCGTGGTCGCCGTCCATCAAGATTTCGGGCTCGACGATCGGCACGATCTCGGCCTCTTGGCACAGCGCGGCGTAGCGGGCCATCGCGTGTGCGTTCGCGTCGATCGCGAAGTTCGTCGGGGTGCCGGCGCCGATGATGATCGTGGCGCGCCACTTCGCGAACCTCGCACCCAACTCCCGATACTCGGCGAGGCGCTCGCGCAGCCCGTCGAGGCCCTCGGTCACGGTCTCGTATGGGAACGCCGCCAGCGGCTTCGCGCCGGTGTCCACCTTGATCCCGGGGATCGAGCCGGCCGCCTCCAACACCTTGACGAAGGACACGCCGGCATCGGAGGACTGCCGGATCGTTTCATCGAACAAGATCACGCCGCTGATGTGCTCGCCGAGGCCCGGGGTCGTGAACAACATCTGTCGGTAGGCCTGCCGATTGGCTTCGGAGTTGTCGACACCGATCGAGTCGAAGCGTTTCTTGATCGTTCCGGTGGATTCGTCGGCCGCCAAGATGCCCTTGCCAGGCGCGACCAGTTGCGTTGCAGTGCTGCCTGTCGCCTCGCTCATCGGTGGTTGATCCCTTCTCCGGGCGTTCGGGAGCCCGGCCCGCGTGCCGGTGGATGGCCGCAGCGTAGTGCGTTCGGGCCCGCCTCGACCATGCCGACGATCCGCCCTTAGGAACCTGGCGCAGCACGCCGATGCATCGGGCATGCTGACCGGAGCGCGATCTGCCCTGCGCACCTCGTGGCTCGCTGTGGCATTGGCTGCAGCGCTGAGCATCTCGCTGCCGATGGCGGCCTCGTTGGCCGGTGCGGCGGTGGCAGCGCCGAGCCCGGCGGCCAGCCGTACGCTCGCGGTGGGCCAAGCGACGCACCCAGGGGTGCAACACACGGCGCCCCGCACGCAGGTGCTGGCCGCCGAGGGGTCACGCGACCAGCAACCAGCCGCGGCAGGTGACCGGAGGGCTTCGGCGCCCGATCACACCGGCTGGGACCTGGCGAGCACGCTGGTCCACGTGCCGAGCGGCGGTATCGCGGCGCGTCGGAACCCCTGGACCTCCTCCCCCAGCGTCGGGACCGTGGCGTCCAGATCGAAGTACTACCGCGTGCCGCTCGTGATCTGGGTCGAGGCGACGAACGCCAAGGGCACGTGGGGCCGCGTCGAGCTCCCCTACGTCTGGCCCCGTACCGACGGATGGATCCCGCTCGCGGGCCTTACGCGCGAAACGACCTTCGTGCACGCGGACATCGATCTGTCGGAGCACCGGGTGCGCGTGTTCAAGCACGACCGGCTGCTGTACTCCGTGGCGGGGGCGATCGGCTCGGCGGCCTCCCCAACTCCCCCGGGCGAATATGTCGTCACCGACCAGGTGCCATTCTCACCAGGGTCGCCGCTGGGCTCGTTCGCGTTCGGTATCAGCGGGATCCAGCCCCGGCTGCCGGCCGGATGGAGCGGTGGGGATCAGCTCGCGATCCACGGAACGAACGCGCCGTCGTCGATCGGCACGAGCGCCTCAGCCGGGTGCGTGCGTGTCAGCGAATGGGCGCTCACGAAGTTCAAGCCGTTGCTGCGCCTCGGCACACCGGTGATCATCCACGCCTGACCGTGGCGAACAGCTAAGCGGGCGTTGCCTCGAGAACGCTGACGACGTCTGCGGTTTCGACGAAGTACGTGGATGGCGCGGGCGTCGCCTCGGGGCCGAAACCCACCCAGTACCGGTAACTCTGGCCGGCGACCAGACCCTCGACGAGCCACGACAGCTCGATGGATCGAGGGCGTGTCGACGAGCCGATCGGCCGTTCGTCGGTGATGCCGGTGACCGGGTTACCCGCGGCGTTCTGGATGTGCGGGCCGACGATCATGCGGGTATGCGGGGACGTCTGGAACGTCAGCGTCACAGTGACGACAAGGTCATAGGGCGATCCGACAGACGAGAAGGAGAACGACTCCGGCACGACGATCGGTACCGCGCATCCATCCGACGTGCACTCGGTCCGGGCGCCGGCGTCAACGAACGTGGCACGTTGATAAACGTCCGTGACCGATGCGTCCCCGACACCCCCGGCCAACAGGATGGTAAGGGTCGTACCCAGCAGCGTCAGAACTGATACCTTCGCAACCGTTCGACGCATCGGTCAAGTCTCCTCCGGCAGGATCGAATCAGCATGTAGCCAGGGGCGTCCGAAATCAACCCCGACCTTTGGTCCGAAACTGCTCCAGGTCGTCCCAGTGCGCGGGGTCGTGGCGGAAGGGACCCAGGGGGCCGCCCAGGATCGAGCCGACCGCTTCCCCGAACGTTCGATCGGGGCTCGTGGGGACGTGTCTCGCCCAGTCTTCGTCGCTCAGCGCGTTGAATACCCGCAGCAACTCCGCGTGCGTGGCTTCGCATGCGGCGCGCATGTCCTGCAGTCCGCGATCAGCCTTGCGCGCGACCTCGTCGAGGTTCAGCCGGTCGACGCCGGGTGCGTTGTCCAACGGCGCCGTCTCCCCGCGCTGCCAGGCATCGAGCGCGGCGAGCGCATGCTCCTCCCAGCTTTCGAGATGACCCAACAGGTCCTTCGGCGACCATTCCCCGCCGCCGAGACCGTGCGTTACGAGGGTTTCCGCCGACAGCTGGTCGACCAGCTGGGTCGTCCGCCGTCGATCGCTGCGCACGAGGGCGATGACGGCCCGTCGCTCGAGCGGTGCATCAGTCATCCGCCGATGCTACTGCGCCGCGCTGCCACAGGTCGGCCGCGATCAACTCGGGGACGATGACCTCGGCGAGGAGCGCAACGTCGTCATCGTCGTCCCCCGCGTATCGCACGACCTGGCGGGCGCCGTCGACATCGCGACCGACGGCGAGCAGCGAAGCGTCGCGCTCGACCACCCAGCGCAGCACGTCGCGGTCGAAACGAGACCCCGCGAACAACACCGCCCGGTAGTCCAGCGGCTTGGTCAGGTACACGTCGACATGGAGCCAGTCGCCCGTCTCGCACGCGTCGGCATCGATCCGCGGTCCTTCCCGCAACATCAAGGCGCCCTGCTCGGCCGAGCTGATGCGCTCGTTGGGCGCCAGGAGGTACGCGCGCCGGTCCGCGCCGACCAGCTCTACCGCGGCTGGGAGCCAACGGTCGCGCCGTGTCAGCAGGTCCTGCGTCGCATCGGCAGCACGGCGAACCGCACGAGCGCCGAGGGACGAACCCTCGATCGCGTCGACGAGCGAGAGCAGCATCGCGAGCGTGTGCTGGTAGGAGCGGCACGCGACGCCTCCCGCCTCCTCGCCCGCGAGCAACGCAAGGTGATGGTTCGCCACCTGGGCCAACGGCCCGTCCTCGCCGTTGGTCAGCGCGACAGTTCGCGACCCGGCATCGCGATGACGCCGCAAAGCCTCGACCGTCTCAGGCGTCGAACCGCCGGCGGAGATACCGACCGCCAGCGTGCCCGCGCCGCCCGGATGCGACGCCGCCGACGCGTATTCCGCGACGGCGTCGAACCCGTGAGCGCGAAGGCGCGAGGCTGCGGCCAGCGCGGCGAATCGCGACGAGCCCATACCGACGAACACCACGCGTTGCGCGTCGAGGTCGATCGCTCCCCACGGGTTGGCGTCCAGGACGGCGCCGAGCGCGCGAAGGGCCTCGGGCTTGGCTTCGAGATCGCGAACGAACCCGGCCGGATCAGGGTTCCACGTCATGGCGCGACGGTCTCGGATCGCCCCAACAGCGCCGGCATCGCCGCATCGGGAACGGAAAGCCATCGCGGCAGGTACCGGGCCGCGTACACGTATTCGTGCGCCTCCTGCTCGACCTCGAGCGGGCGAAGGAGTCGCTCGTCGAACAGGTCGCCGCGATCGCCGAGACCGGCGCGGTACGCCGACAGGAAGGCCGCGCGCGATCGCTCGGTCCACGCCACGATCGAGGCGTCGTGCTCGGGGTGTCGATGCGCCACGACGCGCCCGACATGATCGATCGCGCGCGCCATCGCAGCGACATCACGGGCCGGGGCGTCCAGGGCGCTGCGAACATCTGGTGGTGTCAGTGGGTCGCCGTCGAAGTCGCTCACGACCAGCCTCCCGTCGGGTGACTGCAACACCTGGCCCACGTGCAGATCCCCGTGGATGCGGAGCACCGGCGTGCGTTCGATCGCATCGAGCGCGGCGATCGCGGAACGCGCTGCGGGCGCGACGGCGGTCAACCGCGCGCCGGCCGCGCCGTCGGTGCTCGCGAGCGCGTCGTCCAGGGTCGCGTCGGCGCGAGCGCGCCAGCGCGCGATCTCTGCACGGCCGGCCGCAGCGATCGGCGACGGGAAGACGACCGACTCGGTGGCGAAGGCCCGGTGCAGACGGGCGACGAGGCCGCCGATCATCGACGCCGGCGCATCGGCCGCACTCCAGGCGGCACCGGCGCACGCCGTCTCGAGCAACTCGACGTACCACTCCCAGCCATCACGGGCGCCGGGCACGTAGGTCGCCATCGACGCAACCAGCGTGTCGTCGCGCCACGTGAGAGCTCCAAGCGGGGCGGGTGTCTCCGCGAACCCGACGGCGACGAGGTGCGCGGGCAGGTCCAGGCCCGGCTGCGGCCCCGATCGAGCGTGGGGATACAGCTTCACCACGACACGCTCGCCGACGACGACCGACTCGTTGGACTGATCGACCTCGATCGCACGTTCATCGCCTCCGGTCGGGATGACCGGGATATGTCGACGCCCTGCCAGCGCGCCCGTTCCACCGACGGCAAGCACGCGCAGCAACGCCGCGATGACGCCGTCGCCTGGTCGGGCGCGCCGCAGCACCCCGTCGCGGACCGTGACCGGTGTCACCCACCGGTCTCGGTCGGATCGCCCGATCGCGAGCCACCCGCCACCGGGTAACCCGATCAGGTCCAGCAGTGCCACGGCATCGGGCCCCGGACCCTCGAGATGTGGTGGGAGCCAGATGCCAACGCCCGCAGCATCGATGGCCTCCCGTGCTGCCGTGTCATCCATCCGGGCGAGTCTACGGACCGGCCGAGCGGCGGTTTCGATGACCCGGAGTCAGTCCGGACGGTTCCTGACAGGCCCGGTCCGTGGCACCTTGCTTCGGGCAGCTCGACCGGGGCCGCTTGCGCCACCGTCGCCGACCAGCAGGAGAACGCATGTCCGACCGCGAGATCCGCTCCGTCCAGCACCGTCGCCCGCCCCTAGACATCATGCCCGACGAAGCCCTCGAGGCGATCCGGGAGGCCAGCGCAGAGGTGCTGTGGCGCACAGGCATCCAGGTGCGTTCCACGGGGCTGTTGAAGCAGCTCGGCGCCGCCGGCG
>JANMPG010000102.1:0-40372 GCA_031369745.1 Actinomycetes bacterium | reverse complement strand
GTCCATCGCGATCACGCGCGGCAACCCGGGGTTGCTGGCGGCCAGCAGCTCCTCCAGATGCGCGGCGTCGTTGTGTCGGAAGCGCACGACCTGCGCGCCGTGTCCGGCCGCGACCATGGCGCCGTCGTAGATCGTTTTGTGCGCCCTCCCGTCCAGGAACACGGTTCCGTCTCCCACCAGGACGGGTATCACGGACATGTGGATGTGCGTGATCGTCGGAAGCAGGAGCACGTCTTCGCAGTCCAGCAGATCCGCCATCTCTTCTTCGATCTGGGGGTAGAGACGAGGGCTGCCCAGCAGTCGAGACCACGAGGGGTGCGTTCCCCAGGCGGAGAGGTACTCGGGGATCGAGGCGATGATCTGCTCGTCCAGATCGAACCCGAGGTAGTTGCACGATGCCCAATCGACGAGCCAGCGGTCCCCGACGCGGATCCGGCGGCCACGCTGCTCGTCGATCACCGCGTCAACCATGGGGTGCGCCGCTTGCAGCCGTTCCAGGTCGTGCACGGTCGCGGCCCACCGGTCCAGCCAGCCGTCGGCGGTACGCCGGCGAGGCTTGCCATTCGGGGACGGCTGCGCGGGCAGGTCGGTCAGTCGACGCGGCGTTCGGTCGGTCACTCGACGGCGTGGGGCATGCTGCTCATCCATCCAGCGATCCTCATGTCTCGTAGGGAGTTGACCCGACCCTTGAATCGGGCGAGGACCATCCGAACTAACTACCCGATGTCAGGTGAATCGGGCGCGTGAAGCAGCCGCGGCCGCCGCTCGAACCCCGCTGTTAGCCTGCCCAGGCGATGACAACCGTGCGCTACCTCGTGACGGACGTTGCCCGCAGCGTTGCCTTCTATGCAGATGTACTCGGGTTCGAAGAGGTCGAACGCTACGGCCCGGCCATGGCGATCGTGCGCTTGGGAGACCTTGACCTGTGGCTCGCCGGGCCGGCGAGTTCGGCGGCCAGACCGACGCCGGACGGCCGACAACCCGGGCCGGGGGGCTGGAACCGGCTCGTCATCACGACGCATGATGTGGCGGCGCTGGCCGGGAAGCTCCGCGACGCCGGCGCGACGTTCAGGAGCGACCTGGTCGAAGGCCCCGGCGGTACACAGATCGTGGTGGAGGACCCGTCGGGCAACCCCATCGAGTTGTTCCAGCCAGCCTGATCCGCCGCTCGGCGCCGCCCGTGGCGCGGACACACCCGCGCGGAGTAGGCTGATCGCCGGCACGGAGCTTCCCCCGATCACTCCGACCCGTGCCGCTGGGAGGGTCACATGGGAGCGATACTCATCGTCTTTGGCGTGTTGCTCGCCGGCGCGGTCGCCAACTTCGTCGTGGAGAACTCGGTCGCGACGGCGGAACACTTCACGATGTTCGGGGTCGGATTCGATCTGTCGACGCCCGCACTGACCGCGATCGCATTCGGGCTCGGCCTGCTGACGGTGCTCCTCATCGTTGTCGGCATCCGAACGATCCAACACGGACGCCACCGAACGTTGGAACAACGCTTCGAGGCTCTGAAGTACGAGAACTCCCAACTCGCGGCCCAGCGCAACCTCGAGACGGTGGTGCGCATACCCGAGGCCGCCGACCTACCCGCCGAGCCCGACGAGGAGGTCGCAACGCCGGTGATCGAGGCTGAGTTGGTCGTCGAGGACAAGGCTGAGGAGAAGGTCGCCATCAAGCCCAAGAAGAAGAAGAAGAAGGCCAAGAGCAAGACCAAGGAACCGGCGACGCCGGTCTGATCAAAGCGCCGGGGGCGCTAGCCGCGGCGCCCGGCCATCCGGTGCGAGGCCGCCGCCGCAGCGTCGATCACTTGGTGCGCGAGGCTCGGTACATCGCGCGCCGGTAGTCGGTAAGCAGGCCCCGACACGCTGATCGCCGCAACCGCAGTACCGTCGATCAACACCGGGGCAGCGATCGTCACCAGCCCTTCCTCCAGTTCGCCGGCGCTGGCCGCGTAGCCCTGCCGCCGAACCTTGCGAAGCACCTCCGACATCCGCTCGGGGTCGGTCACGGTGTGCGGTGTCAGTCGCTCCAGCGGCTGACTGAGCAGTTGGGCGCTCGCCGTTTCGGCACCGAACGCGAGCAACACCTTGCCACTCGAGCTCGCATGCACGGGGCTTCGACGTCCCACCCAGCTGGCCATCACCACGGTTTGGGCCGGGGTGACCTGGTCCACATACACGACATGGGATCCGTCGCGGATCGCGAGATTCACCGTCTCGGACGTGGCGCGTGACAACCGCTCGAGGTCGGGCCGGGCCTGACTGACCACCGGGAGGCGGTCGACGGTCGCCGCCGCGAGCCCCACGATCCGCGAGCCGAGCCGATACCGACCCGTGGCTCCGTCACGGTCCAAGAGCCCGTTGGCGCCGAGCGTGGCGAGCAGCCGCGAGGCCGTCGAGGGATGGACCTCCAAGCGCCGGGCGATCTCGCCCACCCCCAGCCCGTCGGGTGATTCCCCCAGCATGTCCAGCACGGTGACGACCCGTTGCACCGCATCCGTGGAGCGCATCGCGTACCTCCGGCCTCGATCGAACGAGTGTTGCCCTCAGGGCAATAGTAGCCTTGTGCTATCCCCGAGTGCCTCCTACGGTCCACGCGTGATGCAACGGGGGACGGGACGGATCGCGACCGCAGGCGCGGACAGCGACCACGACGGCGACCTCGCGCTTGCGTTCGACCTGGCCGATGTGGCTGCGGCGATCACGCTCGCGTGGTTCGGCGACCGTCTCCCCGTCGAGCTCAAGGCGGACGCTACACCCGTCACGGAGGTCGATCGTGCAGCCGAGCGAGCGATCCGCGCGCTGCTGGGCGAGCGAGCGCCGGGTGACGGCGTGCTCGGCGAGGAAGAAGGTCACGCACCGAGCACCAATGGGCGCACCTGGGTGGTCGATCCGGTCGATGGCACGAAGCTGTACGCCGAGGGCATCCCGTTGTGGACGACCTTGATCGGGTTGCAGGTCGATGGGCAGACGGTCCTCGGCGTCGCCGACGCGCCGGCGCTCGGCGAGCGGTACCACGCCGTGAGCGGCGGCGGCGCATGGCGCGACGATCGGCGTCTGTTCGTGTCCGACGTGGCTGCGCTCGGCGACGCGTTCGTCGGGCACTCCCCGATCGACGAGTGGATGAGCGTCGGTGACGAAGGGCGGCTGCTCCGCGTCGCGTCGCTGGCTCGGCGAACCCGGGGGCTGAGCGATGCCTGGGCGCACCTGCTGGTGGCGCAGGGGTCGATGGAGGCTTCACTCGAACACGAGCCATGCTTCCCCTGGGACTGGACCGCTACGCAGCTCATCGTGGAAGAGGCCGGTGGACGTATCACCACATTGCAGGGCGCCGTCCCGGCGCCGGGATCGAACCTGTTGGTTTCGAATGGGAGCGTGCACGATGAGATCGTGGCAACGCTCGCGAAGGAGGGGGACCGATGAAGAGCATCTATCGAAAGGCGCTCGCGAGCGCGGCGGGCATGATCATGATCGTGCTGGCGCTGGCGGGATCCTCGGCGCATGCGCAGTCCACGTCGCCGAGTGGGGACGACAAGATCATCCTGCGCATCGGCGTGGCTGCCGACCTCACCAGCGACAACGTGTTCGCCGCAAGCGCCGGCAGCGACTGGGGGGTGGCCACGACGCAGTACGACATGCTGCAGAAGTTCTCCGTCGCCGATCTCACCGTGGCGCCGAGCCTCGCCACAGGGTGCGAGCCCAACGAGGACTCGACCGTGTGGACGTGCACCCTGCGTGACGGCCTGCGATGGAGCGACGGTGAGCCGCTCACGTCCGAGGACGTGGCGTTCTCCTACCGCTTCGTGATCGACAACAAGATCCCGCAGTACAAGAGCGACTTCAAGGGCGACCCGACGTTCACGACGCCGGATGAACACACGCTCGTATGGACGGCCTCGGAGCCGACGTTCGCGCCGTCGCTGCCCCCGTGGGTCTACATCGTGCCCGAGCACGTGTGGGCGCAGTACGACGGATTGCCGTTGAAGGAGATCAAGGCGGTCTCGGGCCTGAACCCGGTCGTGAGTGGTCCGTTCATGCTGACCAGCTGGACCGAGGGTCAGGGCTTCACGATGAGCCGTAACCCGTACTTTTGGGGGCAAGCGCCGATCATCGACCAACTCGACTATCGCGTGTACACCAACCAAGAGGCGATGATCCAAGCCCTCAAGAACGGTGAGATCGACATCGCCGATGGACTCACCCCGTCTCTGATCAATTCACTGGGCAGCACACCGAACATCACGGTGCAAAAGGTGGTATCCGACTGGTGGCTGAACCTCGCCTTCAACTTCGGCGGACAGGGACCGAACGCCAACCCACTGCCGGCGTTGCAGAACCTCGAGGTTCGCCAAGCGATCCAGATGGCGATCGACAAGCAAGCGATCGTGGACAAGGTGTATCAGGGATCCGCCACCCCGGGTGACACGATCATCCGACCGGCGTCCGCGTACTGGCACCTGGATATCCCCGCCGACCAAGAGCTCGCGTTCGACCCCGAGGCGGCACGTGCCAAGCTCGATCAAGCCGGCTACGTCGACACCGACAACGACGGCGTGCGCGAAGACCCCTCGACCGGCGAGCCGCTCGTCATGACGATGCCTGCTTCGTCGGACACGACGGGCGCCGTGGAAGCGGGCGAGCTGATCGTGGGATTCCTCAAGGAGATCGGGATCACGGTCGAGCTGAAATCCGCCACCGACTCCAAGATGAACGACTACTGGGGATCGGGAGACTTCGACGCCTACATCTGGTACTGGAGCGGCAACCCCGATCCCGACTACCAGCTGTTCGTGTTCACCTCCGAGCAATGCGGCTCCTGGAGCGATGGCTGTTGGAAGGATCCACATTTCGATCAGTTGTACGAGCAGCAGGGCAGCATGATGGATCAGGCCGCCCGCCAAAAAGTCGTGCTCGAAGCCCAGCAGTACGAGTACGACCAGGTGCCCGGTGTGGTGCTTGCCTACCCGAACTGGCTCGAGGCATATCGCAACGACCAGTTCACCGGATGGGCTCCCTCGCCCGGTGATCAGGGCTATCTGCTGCCCACGTACAACTACGACTCGATCTTGACCGCGCACCCGGTCGCGGGGTCCTCCAACAGCGGTGCGACGTCGGTGCCCGGCTGGATCTGGCTGGTCGCCGCGGTCGCGATCGGGGGCGTCGTCCTCGTGGTCGTGCGCCGCGGTCGCAAGGCGGACGCCGACCAGGCGTAGGAACGAGAGCGCATGGGGTCACGGCGGTACCTGCTGAGCAAGACGCTGCAGGCCGTCGTGACCCTGTGGTTCGTGCTGACGTTCAACTTCTTCCTGTTCCGGATCTTGCCGGGCGATCCCGTGGCCCTGCTCGCGCGTAGCGAGAAGCTCACCCCCGACGACATCGCCCGGTTGCAGCACGAACTCGGGCTGGACCTGCCGATCTTCCAGCAGTACTTCGTGTACCTGCGTGAAACCGTGACGGTCAACCTCGGCGAGTCGATGCGATCGGGCCGAGACGTCAAGGCCACCATCGGCGTGCGCGTGTGGCCGACGGTCGTGCTCGTCGGGCTCGGGACGCTGTTCGCAAGCTACTTCGGCGTGATGATCGGGATCCGCGGCGGCTGGCGGCGTGGGAGCCGGTTCGATACCAACTCCCAATACAGCTCGTTGATCTTGTACTCCATGCCCGAAGGGTGGCTCGGGATGCTGCTGTTGTTGTTGTTCTCGGGCTGGCTGCATTGGTTCCCTGCCGGTGGGTACACGACAGGAGGGCTGAGCGGCGTGGCGAGGTTCGTCGACATCCTCGATCACCTGTTCCTGCCGTTACTCACGCTGACGCTCGGCTACATCGGCGCCTACTCGATCGTGATGCGCTCCTCGATGATCGACACGACGAACGAGGATTATGTG
Organism: Actinomycetes bacterium; assembly: GCA_031369745.1. Taxonomy (GTDB): domain Bacteria; phylum Actinomycetota; class UBA4738; order UBA4738; family HRBIN12; genus AC-51. The sequence continues at coordinate 34,485 of JANMPG010000102.1, read as the reverse complement.
CAAACCGCACGAGCCAAAGGCGTGCCCGAGCGGGTCGTGCGCAAGCGCCATGCGGTGCCCAACGCGATCCTGCCCACGTTCACGCTGATCTTCCTCAGCTTCGGGTTCGTTCTGGGCGGCGCGATCGTGATCGAGACGGTGTTCTCGTGGCCGGGGCTCGGACTGCTCACGTACGAGGCGATCCGCACGAACGACTACCCGGTGATCCAGGGCGTGTTCCTGATCGCAAGTGCGACGGTGATCGTGGCGAACCTCATCGCCGACATCACGTACGGCTATCTCGACCCGCGGATCAAGCAGGCCTGACATGGATACACCGAGCTCGCTGACCCGCGCGGTCAAGGTTGGCTCGTGGAGCCGCAGGCGCGCGACAGTGTCGAGACATTGGGCGACGTTTCGGGCGAGCCGGCGGGGGATGGTGGGGCTCGGGATCTTGTCGTTCTTCATCGCCCTCGCGGTCGCGTCTCCCCTGTTGGTCAGCGAAGCCGACCTGTCTCCGGCGCTTGCGACCGGTCCCCTGCACGCTCCCCCGTCGCCCGGGTATCTACTGGGAACGGATAACTTCGGTCGTTCCGTCCTCGACCTGTTGATCGCGGGAGCTCGCGTCTCGCTGCTCGTCGGGATCACGGCCGCCCTCGGCGCCATGATGATCGGCGCGGTCGTCGGCATCTCGGCCGGCTACTTCGGGGGAACGCGGATCGACACGTTCCTGAACGCCTTCACGAACTGGTTCCTGGTGATCCCGTGGCTCGCGCTCGCCATCGCCCTCGCCTCCGTGCTGGGCGCAAGCTTGACCAACGTGATCGTCGTGATCGCGATCACGTCGTGGGCGGCGACGGCCCGTTTGGTGCGTGCGCAGGCACTCAGCGTGAAGGAACGCCCGTACATCGAACGATCGCGCGCGTTGGGCGGCGGCCACTGGCACGTCGTCACTCGCCACGTACTGCCGAACGTCTTTCCGGTGCTGTTCGCGAACACGATCTTGATGGTTGCCCTTGCCATCCTGTCCGAGACGACCCTCGCGATCTTGGGGCTGAGCGATCCGGTCGCGATCTCGTGGGGAAAGATCATCGAAAGCGCGTTCACCGCCGGTGCGATGACCGCGGGGTGGTGGTGGTGGCTGATCCCGCCAGGTGTGTGCATCGTGCTCGTGACGCTCGCGTTCACGATGGTGGGGTTCGCGCTCGACGAGATCTTGAGCCCGCGTCTGCGTCAGCGTTAGCCCTCAGCCGTCGGTGAACCCAACGTCGTTGTGGCTCCCGTCGCAGAACGGTTTGTTACCCGAGTGACCGCACCGGCACAGCGTCACGCGGTTGCGCGACTCGTATCTCGTGCCGTCTGCGGCAACGACCGGGACACCTCCACGCACCCACAACGGGCCGTTGCGGATCGCCGCGACCGAGGGCTGATACTCGATCTCGTCGGCGGCCTCGGCGCCGTCGGGCATGCTCATGAGTCTGCCCGAAGGGCACAACATAGACATCTGCCTGATGCGCTCGGCGACCGCGGGATCGTCGGCGTCACCGATCATCGCCCACACGTTTCGGAACCGGTCACCGCAATAGCCGGCTCGCGTGCACAGCGTGCGGTCGTCGAACATCGTGAGCTCGCCGCCGCGGTAGGGGTATGCGCGCTCTTCATACCGACCTCGATCAGCAACCTCTCGGCCGTCGAAGGGCACTCGCTCGTGCGTGGCGTCGCAGAAGGGCTTGCGCGAGGAGTTGCCGCACCGACAAAGCTCGTAGGTCTCGGGTGTCCGCAGCGGCTCGTCGGCCTCCCACGCGATCGGCTCGCCGTACTCGGTCTCGACCTGCGCGGTCCGCACGACGGGAAGCCCACCGACCACCCGATACGGACCGTCCTCGGTGACCTCCACTTGCGGCCCGTCCATCACGTGGCTCCTCCCTCTGCGACCGCGATAACCCTACCCGGCGACGGTGCGGCCGAAACCCGTTCTTCGTGCTCGACGTAGTGTGGGGTATGCGTCGCCTCACTTCCCTCGCGCTGCTGGCTTGGATGCTCATCGCGGCCGCGTGCACGCAGAGTTCCGTGAGCGACCAGACGAGTACCCCCGCCAGCGTCTCTGCCGCCGGAAGTCCCCTGCCGAGCGCGGACCCGGCCACCTCGGCGGGAGACCGACTGATCGTGCTTCGTGACGACGGCAACCTCGTCACGATCGATCGCGACGGCGAGCACCTGCTCGCGCTCACGACCGCCGCGGGTCCGAACCTCGCCGTACAGCAACCCGTCGCTTCGCCCAACGGTCGATCTCTGGCGTGGGTGGAGATCCGCTCGAGCCAGGCGAGCGTCGTGACGGCCTCCCGGCTCGGCACGAACCGGATCGAGCTCCCGCTGGACATCGCGCCGTTCTTCCTGGAATGGGATCCGACGTCATCTCGGATCGTGTATCTCGGAGGCCTGGGCTCCACCATCGGGATCGGTGTGATCGACGGAGCGGTTGTCAAACCCGAGAGCACACCGTTGGGCGGTGGAAGCCCGCTGTATCTGGCCTGGTCGCCGGACGGTTCGCAGCTGATCGTGCATGTGGGCGCCGACGTGCTGGGCCTTACCGACCTCGTGCACGCGCTGGAACCCGCGGGCGACATCCCAGGCACGTTCCAGGCGCCCGCGTGGCTGCCCGACAACCGGGTGATCTACGCCGCTCGGCACGGTCGGTCCCAGCAGCTCGTTGCAGTCGGTGACCGAGACCGCTCGGTGCTCGAGACGTTTCGTGGAGGCATCCTGTTCGTGGCGAGCCCCGACGGTCGCCGGGTCGCCTATCGATTGGACAACCCCGACGGTTCGCGATCCGGTGTGTTCGTCCGGGATGTGGACGGCGGACCCGCCACACTCGTGACGACGGACGAGACGACCGCGTTCTTCTGGTCGCCTGACAGCGAAAACCTGCTGCTGATGAGCGTCGCGCTAGGCGCCGATGTCGCCGAGACCCATCGCTGGCACGTCTGGAACGGGCACGAACGGTTCGTCTCGGAGCCATTCCTGCCGAGCCCGACGTTCTTGTCTCAGTACGTGCCGTTCTTCGACCAATACGCGCAAGCGCTCACACCCTGGGCGCCCGACGGCTCGGCGTTCGCCTTTGCCGGGTCGGTGCACGGCCGCTCGGGCATCTGGGTCCAGCCGGTCGATGAGGGGGCGGCGCCGTCATTCGTGAGCGGCGGGTCGTTCGTCGCGTGGTCGCCGTCGGCCGACGGGTAAACGGGGGTCGGGGCGCGATCACCGGCCGAGCGACGTCAGCGCGTCGTCGAGCGCCTCGAGGACCAACGGGATGTGCTCGTGGCCGAACACCAGCGGCGGACGCACTTTCAACACGTTGTCGGCGCGACCCGTTGATCCGACCAACACACCGCGCGCTCGCAATGCGTTCTTGACGGCGCTCGCGAGGTCGGCATCGGGTTCCTTGGTCTCGGCATCGCGCACCAGTTCGACGCCGGTCAACAGCCCGACACCTCGCACATCGCCGATCGCGGGGTGCGCGGCGGCAAGCGCCGCGATCGCCGCGCGCAAGGCCGCACCAACCCGACCGGCGTGCTCGACCAGCCGTTCGTCCTCGATCACGTCGAGCACGGCGAGCGCGGCGGCGCACGCCACCGGGTTGCCCCCGAACGTGGAGAACCACTCGGTAGTCTCGGCCAGGCGCTCCGTCAGTTCGCGACGGGTGATCAGGGCGGCGACCGGATGTCCGTTGCCCATGGGCTTGCCCATCGTCACCACATCGGGTGTGATCCCCGCGGCAACGAACGACCACAGCCCGGCGCCACCCCGGCCGTGGCCGACCTGCACCTCATCGGCGACGTAGAGGGCGCCGAGATCGCGGGTGCGCTCACCGAGCGCGCGCACGTAGTCGGGCGGCGGCGCGAGGATGCCATCGCTCGTGAACCCGCCGTCGACGAACGTCGCCGCGGGCACCACCCCGCGTGCCTGCAGCCGCTCGGCCGCGCGGGTCAGCTCGGCGGCGGCCTCACCCGCCGGCGTTGGATCCCGATACGCGTCGAGCGCTTCGAACGATTCGACGTGGGCCGGGCGGTAGTCGCCCCGCCACTCCTCCGGCGAGACATCGCTGATCGCCTGCGTCACGCCGTGATACGCGAACGCGGTCGCCAGCCCGCCGCCACCGCCCGTTGCGATCGTCGCGAGCCGCCATGCGGTGTCGTTGGCTTCGCTGCCGGAGTTCACGAAGAGCACGGTGTCCAGGCCCGAATCGGGCGGCATGGTGGCGACCAAGCGCTCCGCCAACTCGATAGGCACGTCGTGCAGGTAGCGCATGTTCGTGTTGAGCAGTCTCGACTGGCGCGCGATCGCGTCGGTCACCCGCGGGTGACAATGCCCGAGGACCGGGACGTTGTTGTAACAGTCGAGGTAGCGGTTCCCATCGGTGTCGATCAGCCACACGCCCTCGCCGCGCACCAGATGCAGCGGCCGGTCATAGGTCAGCGGCGCGAGTGCAGGTCCGAAGGCATGCTCTCGTCGTTCGATCAAGGCGACGTCCCCGGCTCGGGTGCCGTGGGCTCGCAGCCGATGTGTCAGCCGTTCGCGTCCTTCGGCCTCGAAGAACTCGAGCAGCGGCCACAACCGCTCTTCCCAACCGCGGAGATAGGCGTTGTCGGGGTGGCGCTTGGCGCGCCAGCCGAACACGACGGCAACGGTGGCGAGACGCGCCGCCACGAGATCCGGCAGCACCTGCAGCTCCTCGGACTCCAGCGGAGTCACGGATCGATACCCGTCGACGATGCGCATCGCCATCGGCACGACGTCGTCCCCGTCGCGACCCTGCGACAGCGACTCGAGCGCCGAGGACAGATCGCAGACCAGCGCACTGTGGCTCATATCGCCGAAGTCGATGATGCCGCTGATACGGCCACGTGCATCCACGAGCGCGTTGTCGAGCGTCACGTCGCCGTGGATCACCTGGGAGCGCAGCAGCGGCAACACCGGCACGACGTCTCGCTCGAACCGATCGAGCACGCCGTCCACGAGGGCGCGATGAACGGGGTCGTCGATGGCGTCCGCCATCGGGCGCAACGCCAGCGCGTGTTGGACGTCCCACAACAACACACGCCCCGCCGCCGGATCGAAGAAGGAACGCAAGGCACGGGCGAGCCGGGCGACCGTGGCGCCGTAGTCATACAGCGCGCCACCGTCGAGCTCGAGCGGATCGATCGAGGCCGTCCCCGGCATGAAGCCGCACGCGCGAACCAGATGCGTGACGTCCATCGGTCCGGCAACGACCGCGGCGTATGACGCTGGCCCGAGACCGGGGTCGACGCCGAGCGCCGGCAGCGGGGGGGCCACCGGCAACGACGGGTCAGCGGCCAGCACGTGCAGGGCGGCGGCCGTCTCCATGTCGACGATCGACCGGTGCTCACCGGCGTTCGAGATCTTCAGCACGCCAACCGGACCGTCCACGCCCCGGATCATGAAGCCCTGGTCGCGCTCGCTGCCAAGTGGCGAAGCGGCTCCATGCAGTCCGAACAGGCCCGCCGCCAATTCGGCGGCCTGTTCGGCGCTGAACGCGGGCGGCTCGCCCCGAAGGACATCGCCGGCGGCTGATGCGGTATGGGTCACGGACCACGATGCTATCGGGCCGCGCGGCACCATCGACGTCCGGCCGATTGGCTGGTGTCACTCCCCGGGCCTAGACTCCGTGTCTCGACGACCCCCGGGAGGCATCCGATGCTCAGATCCGCTCGCATCGCCACGCTACTCGTTGCCGTTGGAGTGGTGCTCTCGATGGCGGCACCCAACGCCGGCGCGACGTACCTCGATCGCGGCCAACCGTGCATGCAGCGCCCGGGCCCGGTGGGCCGTTCGGCCGGCCATATGGTGCGCGACGCCGTCCGCCTGACGGGTCACGACAAGCTCACGAGGTGGCTGGGACGACACCCCAACGCGGAAACGGTCGCGCGTGCGCAGCTGCGGGCGAGGCCGGTCACGATCCCGGTCGCGTTCCATGTGATCCGCAAAGACACGACGGCGCGGGGCGGAAATGTGAGCAGCGCCCAGATCCGTGATCTGATCTCGGTGCTCAACGCTTCCTACGGGGGAACCACGGGCGGCGCCGACACCGGTTTCCGGTTCGACCTCGCATCGGTCGACCGCACGACCTCCTCGGTGTGGTTCAAGCTGTCGGGCTACGGCAAGGAGACCAAGATGAAGACCGCGCTGAAGGTCGGCGGTCTCGACACCTTGAACATCTACTCGGCCGACCTCGGGCGGAGCCTGCTCGGCTGGGCCTACTACGCGCAAGATGCAGCTGCGGTCGGGGTGCTCGACGGGGTCGTGATCCACTACAACTCGCTGCCCGGCGGAACCTGGGGTGCCGACTACAGCGAGGGAGACACGGCGACGCATGAGATCGGACACTGGCTGAACCTGCTGCACACCTTCGACGGCGGCTGCACCGGCGGCGACCTGATCGATGACACTGCCGCCGAGGCCTCTCCCGCCTACGAATGCCCCGTCGGACGTGACACCTGCGCGGCCGCCGGGGTCGATCCGATCACGAACTTCATGGACTACACGTTCGACAGCTGCATGTTCCAGTTCACTCCGGATCAGGCCATCCGCGCGCAGCAGGCGTGGCGCGCGTACCGAGCACCGTAGACCGCACCTGCACCGCAACTGACCTGGGCACGGGGAACGCTTCGCGGCCCCCCTTGGCTCAAGCGATCCGCCAGGTGACCGAAGCCTTCCGCAGGAATCGATTCGGAAGGTCTCGGGGATGGACCCTGCGGAACTGCTGCGGTACGCGGTCGAGCGGCGGGCAAGCGACGTACACCTGAAGGCGGGCAACGTGCCCTTCATCCGAGTGGACGGCGAATTGCTGCCGACCCCGTTCCCGGAAGTCAGCCCAACCGACGCTCGGCAATTTGCCGACGCGCTGATGCCGCCGCACAAGGCGGAGGAATTCGCGCGCACGCGTGAGGCCGACTTCGCATACACGATGGAAGGCGTGGGGCGTTTCCGCGTGAACGTGCTTCGCCAATCCGACACGGTCGGCCTGGCGATCCGGTGGGTCAGTCCGGAAGATCTGACCTTCGAGGAGCTCGCGCTACCACCCGTGATCCAATCGCTCGCCGAGACCCGGCGGGGTCTCATCTTGGTGACGGGACCGACCGGGGCGGGAAAGACCACAACGATCGCGACGCTCCTCGGCTTCATCAATCGCACTCGCCGCGCGCACATCGTGACGATCGAGGACCCGATCGAGGTCGTGTTCACCGACGCGATGTCGGTGATCCGCCAGCGGGAGGTCGGCCGGGACACCGAGTCCTACAGCGCGGCGCTGCGACAGTCCCTTCGACAGGACCCGGACGTGATCTTCCTCGGAGAGATCCGCGATCACGAGACGGCGCTGGCGGCGATCCAGGCCGCGCAGACCGGCCATCTCGTGCTGTCGACGATGCACACGATCGACGCCGCCGAGACGATCTCGCGGATCGTGGAGATGTTCCCGCCCGCCCAGCACGAGCAGATGCGCGTGTCGGTGGCCGGGGCCCTTCGGGGTGTGATCTCGCAACGGCTGCTGGAGCGCGCCGACGGCCGCGGCCGTGTGCCGGCGGTCGAGGTCATGCTGAACACCGGTCGGGTCTATGACCGCATCCTCGATCCGGACCTGGACCCACCGATGCACGACGTCATCGCCGAGAGCCGGTACGACGGGATGCAGACGTTCGACCAGTCGCTGCTGGATCTGGTGCGCGACGGCCTCGTGACGCAGGAGGACGCGCGGGCGGTTGCGACCAGTCCCCACGACTTCAGTCTCGCGATGGTCGCCGCCGTCGGAACCGGGAGCCCAACAGATGGATAACGCGCCCACTACCGCCACAGCGCGCGTCAGCTACCCGGTCTTCGCTGCGGTCGCTGTGGGGATCACCGGCCGCAGCGTGTACGAAGTGATCGACCTCGTCGGCGGTCTGTTCGAAGCGGTCGGCGCCGTCTTCGAAGGTTCCCCCGATGCTCCCGGAACCCTGATCGCGTTGCTGGCGCCATCGGATCGCGCCGCGATGCAGGCCGTCCAGCTCGGCCTGGCGGCCCAATCCGCCGCCCCGACACTGCGGATCGGCGTGGATGCGACCGAGGTGCACGCGAAGAAGGAGCAAGACGCGAAGTGGCAGCAGGTGATCGACAGCGCGGTGCGACTGCAGAAGGCGGCGCGCAGCGGCGAGGTGATCGCCGGCGATGAGCTCGACCAACTCACACTCGGCGGCGCCGCGACCCAGTCGTTGCGCGTTGGCGACGAGTCGTATCTGTTGTTGACCGGCGTCCGCGGATCGACCGCCGTGCCGAACGCCACGACCTTCGTCGAACAGCCCGCCGTAGCGACGCCCGCTCCGGTGGTCGAACGGACCGTGACGCGAGCGGTCGAGGAACCCGTCCCGGTCGTCGAGGTCCCCGAGCCTTCGATCGACGTTGCCGAGCCGTTCCTCGAGGTGCCCGCGCCGGCTGTCGAGGTGTCCACGCCGGCTGCCGCCACGTCGCGTACCCAGCCGACCGCGTTGCAGCCCTCGGCCCGGTGGGACGCCCCGCTCATCGGTCGCGACGCGCCGCTGGCCGATCTGCGTGCGCGCTTCGATCGCGCGGTCGCTGAGCGCACCTCCACGTGCGTGATCGTCGCCGGCGAGCCCGGCGTCGGACGCAGCCGTCTGGTCCGCTCGCTGGCCTCGATGTTGGGCGAGGCGCGCGTCGGATCGATCGCGTGCCCGCCATCGGAGGGCGCCGGCGCGCGGTGGCCACTCGCCGCCATCGTCGAGACACTTGCCGGTTTGGACCCGGCTGCGCCGGCGAAGGGGGCTCGCGTTCGGCTGGAGGACCTGTTCACCGGTCAGGCCGACGCGCATCGCGTCGTGCCGCACCTGGCCGGTATGCTCGCACTCGACGGCGTCACCGAGGCCGACGAGATCCGCTTCGCCCTGCGGCGCCTCGTCGAGGTGAGCGTTGCCGATCGCCCGATGCTGCTGCAGATCGACGACGCCGATCGAGCCGGTGCGGGGTTCGTTCGACTCCTTGCCGACGTCACTTCCGCGGTCCGCGACGCTTGCCTGCTCATCGCCTTGACCATGTCCCACGAGACCGAGGGTGCGCCTGTGATCCGGCTGGCCCCGCTCGGACCCGACGATGCCGCGGCGCTGGTCGGCAATCTGTTGGGTGCCGCCGAGCCGGGGATCGACACGGCCCTCGCCGCACGTGTCGCGGGAAACCCGTTCGCGCTCGAGCAGGTGCTCGCGATGCTGAGTGAAACGGGCACGCTCGCTCCCGGGCAGGGACGCTGGCTCTCGATGGCGGATCTGTCCGCGGTTCCGATCCCCGACGGCCCGATCGCCGTGATACGCCAACGGCTCCAGATGCTGCCACCGCACGAGCTCGCCGTGATCGGCGTGGCCGCCGCGGCGGGCGAGCGTTTCGCCGTCGAGCCTCTGCTGGACGTCGTGCCCGCGGATACGCGCGCCGGCGTCCCCACACACCTCGCCGACCTGGTCGCGCGCGGATACCTGGTCGAGGAGGCAACGAACGCCTACCGGTTCCGCCACCCGTTGATCCGCCAGGCCGCGATCGCGGGCGTGCCGGATCGGGTGCAGGCCGCAACGCATGAGCGCGTCGGTCGCCACGCCGAGGCGCTCGCCGGCGATCGGACCCGGCGTTTCGCCGACGAGATCGCAGCGCATCTGGAAGCGAGCGATCGTTTGCGACCCGACGCGCCGGATGCAGATCGCGCGCATGCATTGGAGCTGGCGACGTGGTCGGCCGCCGCCGCCGCCGATCAGGGGGACTTCGATGGCGCATCTCGGCTGGAACGGCGGGCCGCGGCGCTGCTGAACGACGATCCTGCCCGCCGCGCCGAACTGCTGTATCTGGCGGCCGATCACGGGGCCCTCGCAGCCCCCCACCGCCCGGCCGATCGGGAGATCGCCGAAGCGGCGCTCGCGGCCTCGGTCGCCGGCGACGATGTGGATTGGCGCGTGCGGCTGCTTCGCGCCCGATTGCGAACGACCGCAGGTCACGAGGACGCACTCGAAGGCGCGCGCGCGACGGCCGATGAGGCGATCGCCGGGTTCGACGACGACGAACCCTCGTGGGCGCTGTCGTGCGCGTGGGCGCTGCGCGGACTCGTGCACGCCGCGCGCGCCCAAAACGGCATGGTCGCCGACGATCTGATCCGAGCTGCCGACCATGCCGCCGGGACGGGGCGCTGGCCCGAGGAAACCGCCGCTTTGCGAGGCGCCGCGACCGCGCTTCTCGATGGCCCCATCGCCGTCGAAGAGGCCGAGGCACGTTGTGCGTCATTCCTGCCTCGTGTGCGCGGGCGCTTGGCCGAATACGACGTTCGCGGTGCGCTGGCGTTGCTGCGTGCCCGTCACTCCGCGTTCGAAGAGGCCCGCGTCGAGATCGCGGCGTGTGTCGCCGCACTCGAGGAGCTGGGGGCTGCACGTGATCTGGCGGTGGCGTTGCACCGCGCCGCCCAGATCGAGATCCTCGCCGGCCAGCCGCAGAGCGCCGAACCACAGATGCAGCGCGCACTCGCGGCATCGACGCAGGCTCGCGACGACACATTGCGCGCGAGCTTGGCGTCCAGCTTCGCCCACATCCTGGTTGCCGACTCAGACCGGCTCGACGAAGCGCTCGCGCTGGCCGACGTCGCCGAGGCCAACGCGAACGACATGGCATCGAACGTCGGGTGGCGCACCGCTCGGGCCCGCGTGCTCGTGCGGCGTGGTCGCGGCGCGCAGGCAGAACGTCTCGTCCGTGAGGGCGTCGGATTGGCGGAACAAACCGACTCGACCGATCTTCGCGCGAGCGCGCTCGTGCATGCTGCCGATGTTCGGCGCCAAGCGGGACGTCCCGCCGAGGCCGAGCCGTTCGAGCGCCGTGCCCTTCGGTTGTTCGAACGCCGTGGTGCAACCGCGCAAGCCGCCGGCGTGGTCGGGCTCTTGGCCCAAGGCGCACCCGCCGCGCCCGACCGGTCCCAACCCGACGCTTCGGTCGCCGCAGCCGCCGAGACCGCAGAGGCGGCGGCAGTCGCACAGATCGCCGTGCCGACCGCGCCCGAGCCCGCGGAGCCCGACCCAGTCCCGACACCCTCCGAAGAACTTGCGCTCAGCGCGGAAGAGGAGTCCAAGAAGCGCTGGTTCAGCTCGTAACCGGCGGCGGGGGCATCTCCTCCTCATCGGTGCTCGCCGTCGGCGTTGGAGCGGGCAGATCTTCCGGCACGTCCGGCATCATCTCTTTGGTCGAGCGGTGCTTTCCGCTCCCCTTTTCCACCTGACCGACGACCGCATCCAGCGCCTTCTTCGCACTGCCGATGCCGCCGTGCTTGCCGTTTCCGCCCGTGGGACCGGCGAGCGAGTTCATGAGCGTCGCGGCCAATCCCTCGAACGACCCGCCACCTCCTGCAACGAGCACGTCGGGCACGACCTTCACGTGGCCCTCGCTCACAGCCGCAGCCACCGCGACGATCGCCGTGGCGCCCGAACCGAGGGCATCGGTCTGCGCCTCGTAGCCGACCGCGCGGGCGAGCCCCTGCGCCTCGATCGCGCGAGCCTCGGCGACACCGATCGCCTGGGTCCTGGCCGCCTCGGCCTCACCGGTCATGCGTGTGAAGTTCGCCTGGCCCTCCGCCTCGGCCGTACGAGCGGCCGCGTTGTTGCGCTGGACCTCGACGTCGACCTGCGCGCGTGCGAGCCCTTGCTGCGCGTCGGCCGTTCCCTTCGCCTTCTCGACGTCGATGCGGGCGTGCTGCGCTTCCTGCTCCCGCGCGAAGGTCTGACGTTGCTGCACCGCCAGCTCACGAGCCGACAACACCTCGACGAGCGCCTCCGGCAGCACGACGTCTTGGATGTACACACCCTTGGTTTCGACGCTGTACTTGCCAAGGTACTCGGTGATGTAGCGCTCGGCGCGATCTTGCACCTCTTGGCGCGTTTCGATGAACGTGACCGCCGGCAGACCTTGCAACGTGTTTCGGAAGTAGTTGCCGACCGCCGACTGCAAGACCTCGTTGACGAGGTTCAACATCGTTTCGACCATCGAGATGACCTTGGGCGCCATCGTGTCGGGCACGTGGATCTGCACCTGCAGGTCGATCAGGAACGAGAAGCCCTCACGGCTTTTCGCATCGATCGAGGACAGCTGCGCGTCCAGGTTGTGCGCGTGCGAGGTCGCGTCTGCCCAGTTCAGGGTCAAGATCGCGGTCGGCACGATCTCGGCGCGGTACACGCGCGGGTTCAACGGATACTTGCCGGTGCGAAGCGGCTCCGCCCAGATCCCTCGGTGTCCGGGGTGCACGATCGAGCCGAACTTGAATTCCTGCCCGCTCGTGTCCTGGGTGGACAAGCCCAGGTAGCTCTTGATAACCGCGACTTGGCCCTGGTTCACGACCAGCATCGGCGCCTTCTCGACCTTCACCAAGAACGGGTTCAGCAGGAAGGCCCCGTACAGCAGCGGATCGTGTTGCAGTCCGATCTTTCCGCCGTTGTCGAGGAACCTCTGGAAGTCCTGATAGTTGTTGTGCAGATTGTTCTTGCTGCCGAGCAGCAGCTCCATGACCTCCAGGTCGGAGCGCCCCTCGGCCTCCATCGCCTCGATGTCGGTGAAGCCGCCGAGGCGACCGGCGATGTCCCCCGATGGCAGCGGGTCACCCTCGAGCGTCGTGACCACACCGACGTAGTCGACATCGCCTTCCGGCGCGATCCGCACCACTTGGAGCTCGTTGGATCGCAGGCCGAACGATTCGTAGGTCAGCCCGGCCGACGCATCGACGATCGACAACATGTCCGGCGACACCGGGAAACCGAAGGTCTGCGCGTAGGTCAGCACCAGGAATCCAACCGGGTGCATCGGGACGAGCGATCCCGGCGGGAGCACCGGACGCTGCACGCCTTGCTGCCCTCCCTCGTCGAGGAACAAGCGCACGTCGGCGAAGTTGCCGAATGCCGGGGAGAAGAACGCGCTCTTGGCACCGGGCGGCAGGGGAGCCCCGACCTGTGCGATCACGACCCCGATGCCGTCGGCCGGCACCTGCACCCAGGGGAACTTCTTGACCGAGTACAGCAGCCAGGGGCGGAACCGCAGGCCCGGCATGAGCAGGTTCGCCTGGTAGCCCGCCTCGCCCTTGAAGGCGATGACGTGGCCCTCGTTGAGTCTGCCGCCGATCCGCTTGGCCACGAGGCCCACCTCGGTGGGTCCGATGTAGCTGAAGGACAGCAACAGATACAGCGCGATCGCCGCGATCGCGACGAGCGCGATCAGTGACGGGCTGATCTCCATGAAGCAACTCCCCTCTCTCGCGTGTTGCGTTCCTGTGCGATTCGGCACGCTCCAGGTTGCGGTTCGACCCGACGATGCCACATGCGGAACACGATGGCTAACTAGTGTTCAAGGACTACCCCCTTATCAGCCGATACCCGAAGGCATGTTGACCTCATCGCGACTTCGCCTGATCGCAGTACTCGCCGTCTTCACGCTCTTGCTTGGTGCCGGAGCGGCACTGGCAAGCGGCACCGAAGATCCGACCGCAGACCCGACGTGCACCACGGAGCCCACGTCGACGGATACCGGGGGAGACACTGGCACGGATCCGACCGTGGACCCGGGCGAGGAGGGCGACCAGAACGAGGACAGCGGGTCCATCGACCCCGTTGAGGCGCCTGACACCGAATGCGCAGATCCCGACGAGACCGAAGACCCCGAGGGTACCGACACCGAGACGACCACCGATGACCCATCGGACACCGGCACGGAAACACCCGTTCCCCCGGTGGATCGAGAGGCAGAGTGCAACGCGGCAGCCGGCATCGTGATCGAGCCGCCGGCGGACCCGAGCACCGAGCCCGCGACGACGGAGCCGGTCGAAAAGACCACCGGCCTGGATCACGCGATCGAACGCGTGCTCGCCAACTGCATCAAGAACCCGCAGGCGCCCGGGCTGACCAACGCACTCATGCACTTGGTCGCCAACCGTGATCGCCACGCGGCGCACGAGGCCGAGAAGGCTGCGGCAAAGCTCGCTCGCGACGCCGCGAAGGCCGATCGCACGGCCGCGCACGACGCGGCGAAGGCGGCCCGTGACGCGGCGAAGGCCGAACGGGCAGCCGCGCACGACGCCGCGCATGCGTCGAGCACCACGCACGGCAACAGCGGCCACTAGTCCGGCCACGAAACGGACGTCTCGGGGCCCGCGCTTCGCGCGGGCCCCGCGGCGTGACAACATCCCCCGATGGTCGATGTCGCGATCGTTGGGGGCGGCGTGATCGGCCTCGCCTGCGCCCGTGAGCTGGCGGGCTTCGGCGCCTCGGTCACGGTGCTCGAGGCCGAGGCCTCGGTCGGCCAGGGGGCCTCGGCCCGCGCCAACGGGGGCATCCGAGCGCAGTTCTCCACGGCACCCCACATCGCCTTCTCCGCGTATTCGATCGAAGCTTTCGAGGCGATGCACGCGGCGAGCGGCCGACTCGGGCTGCATCAGACCGGCTACCTTCTGCTGACAGGGACGACCCGTGGAGAGCACGCCCTCCGGGCGTCCTGTGACCTGCAGCGTTCCCTGGGGGTCGACACGAGGTGGCTCACGCCTGCGCAGATCGAGCAGAAGGCGCCGTACGTGCGCTCGGACGGGCTGCGTGCCGCAACGTTCCACGCGCGCGACGGATTCCTCGACCCGGCGAGCGTGGTCACAGCCCTGGCGGAGGAGGCCACGACGCAGGGTGCGGTGATCGCAACCGGCGCCCTCGTCGAACGGATCGATCGGGTCCACGGCGGACTCCGCGTCACGCACTCGCGTGGCGTGCTGCAGGCCGACGTCGTGGTGAATGCCGCCGGTGCACACGCTCGAGGGATCGCAAAGCTGTGCGGCAGCGATGTTCCCGTCGTGCCTGTTCGTCGCAACCTCGCCCACGTGATGGATCCGGGTGGCGCCGGCGAACTGATCCCGATGGTGGTCGATCTCGATACCGGGGTGCTCGTACGACGCGAGCCGGCGGGTGGCTGGATCCTCGGCTACGCCGACCCCAACGATCGACCGGGCCGCGAGGTCAGTGTCGATCCTGCGTTCCTCGAAGAGCTGGCAAACAGACTCCCGAACCGATTCCCGTTCCTGATGGATCTGCCGATCGATCCGGCCCACTGCTGGGCCGGGCTGTACCCCGAAACGCCCGATCACCACGCGATCGTCGGGCTGGATCCGCACGTCGCCGGGCTCGTGCACTGCGTGGGGTTCGGCGGACATGGCGTGATGCACGCGCCCGCCGCAGGTCGCGCGATCGCCGAACTCATCGTGGGCGGCGCGTGCACGACGTTCGATCTGGCACCGCTTCGAGCGTCGCGGTTCGCCGACGGCGACCTGATCTCGGAGACCGCCGTGTTCTGAACGGGCGCTACCGGCGGAACCGCTGCGCCGAGAAGGGGGCGAGATCGATCCCCGCGTCGCCGGCGACGAGCAGCTTCGCGATCGTTGCGCCGGTCACCGGGCCGAGCGTGATGCCGAGCATGTTATGACCGGTCGCGAGCACGACCCGAGGATGCCCGGCGATCGCGCCGAGCACCGGCAAGCCGTCGGGAGTCATCGGGCGGGGACCCACCCACTCCTGCGTACGGTCGTGCAGATCGACGTCGCGAAGCATCGGGGCGAGGCCATCCACGATCGCTGCGATGCGTTCAGGGTTAAAGCGCTCGGTCGTGCCGTCGAACTCCATCGTGCCGGCGATACGAAGCCGGTCGCCGAAGGGGGTCGCCATCACGTGCGCGTCGGGGAGGTGCAGCACACGCTCGGGCATGCGGGCAGGATGGACCGCGAAGCTGTAACCCTTCCCCGCGTGCATCGGCAACTTCACCCCGAGGGGCGCCACCAGGTCACGCGACCACACGCCCGCTGCCACCACCACGACGGCGCCATCGACGCGACCGCGCGCCGTATCGACTTCCACGGCGTCACCGAGATCGTGGATCGAGGTCACGCCGGCGGCCGTTCGCAGATCGACGCCGGCGTCGCGTACAGCCGTCGTGAGGTCATCCAGCAGCAGCGAAGGATCGATCCAGCGCTCGCCGGGGATCACGAACCCCGCGACCGCGGCGTCGCCGAGCAGGGGCTCGGTCGCGTGAAGGGCAGCGACCTCGAGCAGCGGCTCGGGCCTAGCGCACACGCCGAGCGCGGCCATGTCGAAGATACGCGCGCGCTCTTCGACGGCTGCGTCGCGGGACCGGTGCGCTACGAGGTAGCCACCGCGATACGCATGCGTGCCGATGCCGTCTTCGGCGAGGAGGTCGTATGCGTGCGGCACGCCGCGACCGAGCTGAGCAAGCGCATGGACCCCGCGCCTATAGGCCGCAGCCGTGCCCGAGCGCGCGAACCGCTTGAGGAACCCAGCCATCTGCGGCATGTAGCTCGGGTGCACGTGCAGCGCGGCATCCCGACGACGCAGGTCGTCCAACACCGAGCGGAACATGCCGGGAGCAGCAAGCGGTTCGCTCAGCGATGGACAGATCGCCCCGGCGTTGCCGCGCGAGGCGCCACCACCGGTTGTCGCGCCCATCTCGAGCACGATCACATCGGCGCCGGCGCGGCGCAGGAACCAGGCGCACGACAGACCGAGGATCCCGCCTCCGACCACCACGACCGGGCCGTCGGGCGGCGTTGGGCGGGCGTCGATCGACACGCCGGACACCTCGTCCAGGTTCATCGAACGCAGCCTACCGACGAGACCGCTGCGCCGGGATCGGTGCGTTCGCCTCCCGTACGTCGGAGATCGTCGTGCGCTCGAGAGCTTCCTTGATCGCGGGCCGCATCTCACGCCACCGGAAGTGCAGCTCGCACGGATCGTCGGTCGAGCAGTCGCCGCGCCAGAAGATGCATCGCGTGTCCAACGCGGCCTCACCCTCGATCGCGTCGAGAACCTGCGCGACCGTGATCGCATGAGGTCCCCGCGACAGCGCGAATCCGGCACCTCGACGAGACGTCACGATCCCCGCCACCGCAAGCTGGCGCAAGATCTTGCGCAGGAACGCCGCAGGCAGTGAGGCATCCTCCGCGATCTGTCTCGCGTCGACCACGGTCCCGGGTGGGCGTGCCGCGAGCACCAGCAGAGCGTCGATCGCGTAACGCGATTCCCGCGACAGGCGCATCGGCTCCCCTTCCTTACAGATCGCGCCGCGGCAGGAGCCACCGGGCGATGAGCAACGGTATCGCGGTCCAGGCGATCAGGTCGGCGAGCAGGATCGCCATCGTGCCGCCTACGCCGAAGGTCGTGATCAGATAGGCGCCGAAGGGACCGAGCGCCGCACCCTGTAGATCGGTCCCGAGCAGCGCCAGGATGCGGCAGGCCTCCAACGGATTCAGCAAGATCGCCGCGAGCAGACCAGCCGGTCCCATGTGGACCGACGGCGCAAGGGCCGCAAGAGCGAGGTCGACGCCGAGCGCGAGCATGATCCACAGCCCGACGGCTGCGGCAAGCGCCTGTGCGCGCGTGCGAGACGCGGTCGACACAGCCACACCGATCGACACGCTGGCGGTCGCCACGGCGAAGGTCGCCGCGAGCAGCGCCGCCAACCCGGCGACGTCGCTCCCACGGGCTGCGCCCGAGATGACGAGCAGCACCGCACCGAAGCCGACCGCCAGCGTGGTCCACAGCGAGGCGGTCAGTCCGGCGAACATCCCGGTCACGATCGAGGATCGCCGCACGGGTTGCGCCGCCATCATCGGCAGGAGCCCTTGTTCGCGCGCACCGACCACGGAACCCGCGCCTAGCAACAACCCCATCAGCGATGGCAGCAAGACGCTCAGGTTCACCAACGCCGCCGATGCCGGACCGATGCCGGCCAGGCCGAACTCGCGCACCGTGCGGAAGGCGAGCAAGGTGACCACGACGCACAGAAGCCCGAAGATCGCCGCCATCACAAGCACCCAGCGGGCCCGAACGCTGTTGCGGTATTCCCAACGCGCGATCGTGCGGATCGCCGACACGTGACGGGTCGGCGTCGTCGTGGAGGCCTGGACCGTTCGCGCGCTCACGCCGAGGCCTCCTCAAAGGTCCCGTCGCTCGGCCCGGGCGGAGGGGCGACATGGAGCCCGGCCGTGAACGCCTCGTCGTCGCTGATACGACCGTCCTCCAGGCTGATGCCGCGGTCGGCGATGCCGCGCAGCTCACCCGGCGCCGGCGAGGACACGACCGCGCTCACGCCGCGCTCATCCCGCAGGCCGCGCAGAACACCCCAGAACGCGACACGACCTGCTTCGTCAAGGTTGGCTATCGGCTCATCCAGCAGCAGGAGCGACGGCTCGCCGAGCAGGGCGATCGCGAGCGCGACGCGGTGCCGCTGCCCGCCGGACAACGTGCCGATCTCGGTCGACGGATCACGCAGGAACCCCTCGGGAAGTCCGATCGATGAGGGATCGGCCCCCCGCAGGTCTGCGAACAGCTGGATCATCTCGGCGATCGTCGCGTGTTCCGGCATGCCGATCATCTGCGGCAGGTACCCGATCGTGGCGCGGGACGCCGGGGTGTGATCCACGACCCTGTCGTCGATCGACACGGCCCCCTCGAAGCGCACGAGCCCGGCGATGCACTTCAGGATGGTGGACTTGCCGCTGCCGTTCGGACCTCCCAGCGCGACGATCTGACCCGCCGGCACGCGGAACGACACGTCGTGCGCGCCCCAGCCGCCCGCATAGACCTTCGTCAGACCGCGCACGTCCAGTCGCATCGCCTCAGACACGGACCGCACCCCCCGCTCGCCTCGCACCACGCAGGAACCAGACGCCGACGACCACCATGAGGGCACCCGACGCCAGCAGCAGCGCCGAGCCCGCACCGGCAGCGTCCGCCAACGCGGGCGACACGACGTACGTCAGCGGATGCCGGTCGTCGACCGTGGGTTGCGTCGGCGCCCATCGGTCTTCCACCGACATCAGGAGCCGGAACGCAGGGGCCGAAGCCAGAGCCAACAGCAGGGGGTTCGCGGCGATCAGCTGCTCGGTTCGTCCACTGCGCGTGTAGGGCACATCGCCGATGCCGTCACCTGCCGCATCGAAGCCCCCGTAGTCGCTCCAGTAGTTGCCGGCGCCGTCGAGTTCCCAGATCGCCTGCGATTCGCCCGTGCCGTGTAGCACGACCTGTGTCGTGTTCTCGATGAACGCGTTGCGCGAGAAGGTCGGATCCGCAGACGGGGCAAGCAGGACACCGACGTTGTTCAGGGCGATCGTGTTGCCGACGAAGACCGTGGCGTTGCCCGCCGTGCGACCCGCATCGTCCACATCCAGGCCGATCCGGTTGTCGGCCAGGACGTTGGCGTCCAGCGTGACCCCGCCGACATCCTTCACGATCGCTCCGAAGCCGGTGGAGGCGCTGCCACTATCGGTGATCGTGTTTCCGGTCACGTGCACCGGTCCGCCGTACATCATGACGAGTCCCGACAGGTTGCCTCGGATGCGGTTGCCCTCGATCGTCAGGTTCACCCCGTACATGTCGTGCACCGCATACCGGCTGTTCACGATCGCGTTTCCTTGGATCAGGTGGTCACGTCCGAAGGACACGTAGATCCCGTCGCGGACCGTGTCCAAGACGCAGTCGCGCACCGTGGCATGCGGCGCGTTGAACAACCAGATCCCATCGCCACGCAGCAGCGAACCCGAGCCGTCGCCGACGCCCGAGCCCGCCGCGCCGGTCGCGTGAAGTTCCCCCGAGATGATCCCGTCGCCGAGGATCGACACTCGCTCGAGCACGACGTCTTCGGCGCGCTGCACGGTCACCCCAAGGTAGCTGTGACGCACCCAGACGTCGTGGATGTTCGCTCGGTCGCCGCGGGGAGTGACCAGGATGCCCGATGGGGCACCGACCTGGTCGTGCCCGCTGCCGGTGACGGTGAGCCCCGCAATCTCGACGTCGGCTGCGTCGACCGTGATGACGGAGCCGATGTCGGAGCCGTCGATCGATGCACCAGGATCCCCGAGCAGTCGAACCGGGTGGTCGATCGTGATCGCACCCACATGCACGCCGGCGGGCACCACCACCGTTTCACCAGGGCCCGCGGCGTCGACCAGGCTCTGGACGTCGACCGCCGTCGTCTCCGCACCCGCTGACATCCCGAGGGTCGCAACACAGCCCGCGATCAGGCAGACCACCACGAACATCCGAGAAAGGACGGCGTTCATGCCTCGCCCACCGACTCGGCATGCCTGCCCGCGGTCACGAACTCCTTGACGAAGCCCCAGTACATCGGGCCCAGTACGACGAGGATCCATGCCCCGAAGATGCACCACAAAGCCTCGCCCGGCCATGCGATCGTGCGAACGTTCGAGGCGACCTGCACGGAGCCCGCAACCCACGGGACGAACGGCGGCTGCCGGAACGCCGCGTTCGGATCCATCGAGTGCCCGAGCTGATAGAGGCGCAGTTGGATGTCGATCAGCACGCCGATCGGGATCGCGATCAACCCCCACCGACCGAGCCTCGCCCACCAGCTTCGCTTGGGCGCGAACGTGGCGAGTGCCACGCACGCGACCGCCGCAACGATCGCCGGCAGCCACAACAACGTTTCGGGCAGGTCTGCCATGTCGAAGACCTGCAGGCCGACGTAGTGATTCAAGATCTTGATCTCGGAGATGTCGCCGCTGAGCTTGTTGCCATACGCCGTCAGTGCCAGCTGACGGCCGGGATATTGCTTGACGACGAGGCGGGCCTGCCACACCGGCAGACCCGCCGCGATCAGCACGAGGAGGACCGCAAGGCCGCCGAAGACGAGCCGTACCGCTCGGCGAGGGCCGTCCTCGGCCGAACCCGCCGCCAGGTCGGCCGAGGACAGATCGGACGCCGATGACGGGGCGACCCTCGCCGTATCGAACATCGAACTCATGCCACCGTCAGCGTGCCCAGCATCGTGGCCGGGTGGGCCAGACAGTTGAAGGTGTACGTACCCGCAGCAAGCCCCGGGACCTCGTACGTCACGGTCGCGACCCCGTTGATCAGCTCGTCGTTCTCCGGTGCCCAGATCGGCGTTCCCGAGGCCGACGTGCCCTCGAAGATCTGGATGTTGTGCGGGATGCCGGCGTCATCGTTGAGGAACGCGATCTCGAGGTCCGTGTCTGCCGGGGCGGACAGTTCCGTTTCTTGGTAGCCCGTGTTCGCGGCACCGACCGGCGCCGTCACCTCGAGCTGCGAGTTCGCAGTTGCGGGCGCGCTCGTCGAACCGGTCGCCGTCGGCGTCGAGCCCGACGTCGCCGTCGAGCTGGACGGGGTGGACGAGGAACTGCTGCATGCGGCCAGCAGCAGCGCTGCCGTTGCGACCGCGGCTATCCATCGAAGCGTCTTCATCGTTTCGTTCCTTTCCGTGTCGTGTCTGGTCGTGGCTATGGTGCGATCTCGAGCCAGCCCTGCATCTCGAGGTGCAGCGCGGAGCAGAACTCCGAGCAATACATCGCGAAGTTGCCGGCTCGATCCAGCTTCAGATCGATGTTCACAACCTCGCCCGGATCCAGCGATGCCTCCACGTTGTAGCCGGGGATCGCGAACCCGTGGGTGGCGTCGGGC
This sequence comes from Actinomycetes bacterium, assembly GCA_031369745.1. GTDB lineage: Bacteria > Actinomycetota > UBA4738 > UBA4738 > HRBIN12 > AC-51. The sequence goes on along the minus strand of JANMPG010000102.1, from coordinate 12,961 downwards.
GTCTGCTCGACGTTGGTGAGGTGCAGGTGCAGCGTGTCGCCGACCTTGGCGGCGATGTAGTCGGGCGCGTAGTGGCTGCGAAGCACCGACATGTACACATCCACGTCCGTGCCGCTGCGCTCGATCCTCTCCTGGCCCGCCTCGATCGCGAATGGCGATACTTTGAAGTTGGCCGGGTCGGTACCGGGCTCGTACACCTGCAGGGTGTGGGTCAGCTTGTCCGCGCTGATCATCTGCGTGTAGTGGGGCTCACCCAATCCGATCGGCGTGTCCGACAGCACGGTCATCTTCTCGCCCGTGAGGTCGACCAGCTGGAAGTTCTGCGGGTGCAGCGTTCCCACCGGCGGGAATCGGTCGATCGACCACTTGTTGAGCGCGATCAGGTAGGTCCCGTCGGGCTCGACCGTGTCGCCTTCGGCGGTGCACAGGTGGCCGATGTTGTATTGCACAGGCAGGGTCTCCACGAGCTGCCACGCGTCGGTGTCGTGACCGGCCTTAGGCCCCAAGGACCACTTCGCGACGGCCGTGTCGACGAACAGCGACGTGTAGGCGTAACCCTCGTTGTCGAACTGCGTGTGCAACGGGCCTGCGCCAAGCTCGACCTGCGCCTCCAGCACGCTCTCCAGCGTCAGGATCGGCACACCGAATGGGTCGTTGCCTTGGTAATCCTCGGCATCGATCGCAGATTGGATCTTCTCGATCGAGTAGATCGAGGCGTGCGGGTCGAGCTTGCCGCCGACGCACATGTAGTCGCCCGTCGGATTCACGTCGACACCGTGCGGGTTGCGCGGCTCCGGCGCGAAGTGCAGGATCTTCTCGTCGATCGCCGTTTGCAACGGGATCACGGTCATGCCATTGCGGATGATCGTCTTGCCGTCACGAACCACCTGCTCGGCCAGCTGCCAGTTGATGATGTGCAGGAAGTCGTAGTCGTTCGCGGTCGCGCCCGCTTCCAGCGGCTGCCCGCCCGGCTTGCCGTACGTCCCGACAGCCATCTCGGTGTTGTAGGAGTTGATGAAGCCGTAGCCGTTGCTCACGAGCTTGCCGGCATCAGCGAGATCCTGCGTGTAGGGGGGCAACTCGATCTGGAACGTCCGGTCGTAGTCGAACCGGCCGGTGTCCGGGTTGATCGCCATCCACGTGGACGCGCCGCGGAAGTCTTCCTTGTATCGCGACAAAGGGGCGTAGCCGCTGTCGGTCCACGGGCACGGCGTCATCGAGGAGATGTGCACGTACTCGGAGTTCGGCGTCACGAAGCACCCACCGTGCGACGTCTGGATGTTCGGGACGTCGAAGATCTCCTTGGTCTTGAAGTCGCGGAGATCGATCATCGCGATCCGGCCGTTCGCGCGGTCGTTGATGTACAACCAGCGGCCGTCGTAGGCGCCCCCGGTCTCCGACAGGGCTGGGTGGTGCGTGTCCCCCCAGTACACCGGGTTACTCTCGTTCGGGTCGTAGCCGTTGTTCAACACGTCGTCGCCTTGATCGGATCCGAAGCCATACCCCTGCCACGCATCCTTCGTGAACACGGGGATCACCTTCAGCAGCCGCATCGATGGCGCGCCGAACACGAACACCTGCCCGGAATGCCCGCCGGAGGCGAAGATGAAGTACGGGTCGTACGTGCCGGGTGGTACGTACGTCTTCAGCGCTGCCTGCTGCTCGGCGCCACTGAGCTCGAGGTTGGAGGCCGTGCCCGAGACCTCTCCTTCGCTCGAGGACTGGAAACCGACTCGTGCGCCCGCGGCACCAACCACGACACCTCCGGCGAGCATGCCCAACGCCGCTCGACGAGAGACCTGCGGTCCCGTACTCATGACTGCCTCCTCTGCCGGCTACCCAATGGACTTCTTCCGTCCATTGCTGCTGGCATGACGCTAGAACCGCGACGAGGTCCTTCGGAGGCCCGATGGTCCCTGGTCCGCCGGGACCATCGGCAACGCACACCGTCTCGTGGAGCCCGGTGCTAGGGTCGCCGCCATGACCCATGCGGATCGAACCGTCGGAAACATCCATGTCACGGCGCTGCTGGACGCGGACTTCCCGGCTGGACCGATCACGGATGCGTTCCCCGATGTGCCGTCCGACGAGCTCCTCGCCGCAGCCACCGTGTATCCCGATGTCTACGCGGTCGGCGACGAGTGGCAGTTGCCTATCCGAGCTTGGGTGGTTCGCCACCCCGGTGGTCTACTGCTGATGGACACCGGCATCGGCGGGGCGTGGTCGCCGTCGCAAACCTGGGCACCGGAGCCGGGAGTCTTGCCGGCCGCCCTCGAAGAGATCGGCATCGCACCGCACGAGGTCGATACCGTCGTGATCAGCCACGCGCATGACGATCACATCGGCGGGGTTCTCGCCGAGGACGGCGCCCCGATGTTCACCAACGCCCGGCACGTGATCCAGCAAGCCGATCGCGACTGGCTCCGCGACGGCGCGCCCCCTGATGCCGACGCGGCGGCCGGCATGCGTCTGCTGCAGCCACTCATCGACACCGGCATCCTCGAGGTGATCGGTGGCGACCATCGCATCGGCGTCGCGTTGGAACTGCACCATCTGCCCGGTCACACGCCCGGCCATCAGATCCTGCGGATCTCGAGCGAGGGGCACCGCCTGATCCTGTGCGCCGACACGTGGAATCACCCGTCGCAGTTCGCGCGCCCCGACTGGCCGAGCGGCGCCGACAACGATGCGCCGCAGGCGGTGGCGTCACGTCGTGCATTGCTTGCGGAGCTGCGATCGCATCCCAGCACGGTGATCGCACCGACGCACTTCGCGGAGCCGTTCGGCGAGGTGCGCTTGAACGCAGACGAACTCGCGTCGTGGCATCCGTTGCCCTAACAGGCACGCACAACATTTCGACGCTATCTTCACGCGTGTCACACGAGTCTCGCAGCGATCGCTCGGTACCCTTTCGTCAGTGCGTTTCATACGCTCCCCCCTCTTCATAGCGTTGTCTGCTGTGCTGATCTGCAGCCTGGCAACCGGGCCCGCGCACGCGAGTGCGGGCACACGACACGCGCGCGCGAAGGTGTTCTCGTTCGTGAACCGGTACCGGGCCAGCCACGGCATGGTGAAGCTGCGTGAGCAGCGCACGGTCGACAAGATCGCCTGGCGCCACTCCGAAAAGATGGCCGGTGAACGAACGTTGTTCCACACGGGCGATATGTGGACGAAACTCCGTTCGTTCCACCCGGCGACCTGGGGCGAGAACGTCGGGATGGGGCCGTCGGTGTGGAGCGTGTTCTCCATGTGGAAACGAAGCGCGCCACACCGGGCCAACATGTTGAACCGGAAGTTCCGTCGGGCGGGCGTCGGCGTCGTCTACAGCCATGGCAGTTACTGGATCACGATGATCTTCTACGGCTAGGTCCGCCGCCCGATCGCGCCGGGTGTGGTGTAGTCACACGATGAGCACACCGCGAACGCGCCACGCACAGCGTCTGTTCGCGGGGCTGCCGAGCACCTATGACCGCATGGGCGCGCTGTTGTCGTTCGGTCAGGATCCGCGGTGGCGCCGGTTCCTCGTGTCGAGGCTGCCGTTGGCGACGCCATCGGTTCTCGACGTCGCCGCGGGCACGGCGGCGGTCGCTCGGCAGGCGCACCGATCGGGACGCGCTCAGTCAGTGGTCGCGCTCGATCAGAGCGAACCGATGCTTCGGGAGGGCGTGCGACGCGCGCGTGCCGACGGCGTGCGGGTTTCGTTCGTGCTCGCAGGCGCCGAGCAACTGCCGTTCGGGTCCTCGACGTTCGACGCGCTCACGGTGACCTATCTCTTACGCTACGTCGAGGACCCGGCGTCGACGCTGCGCGAGCTCGCGCGGGTGATCCGGCCCGGGGGCGTGCTGGCGAGCCTGGAATTCGGCGTGCCACCCAACCCCGTCTGGCGCACAGGCTGGCGCGCGTACACGCGGGTGGTGATGCCGCTCGCCGGGCTGCTCGTATCACGCGACTGGTATCGCGTGGGACGGTTCCTGGGGCCGAGCATCGAGGGGTTCTGGCGTCGCTATCCGCTGCGCGAGCAGCTGCAGATGTGGCGTGACGCCGGCGTCGATCCAGTGCACTGGCGTCGTGTGAGCCTCGGCGGCGGGATCGTCATCTGGGGAGCGCGAACGGCGTGAGCAAGCCCGCCTTCTACGCATTGTCGCCGGGCGGCGCCCGCGACTACTGGACGCTACTGCACCCCCCGTACACGTTGTGGCACCTGTCGTTCGTCGCGCTCGGCGCGAGTGTCGCCGAGACGCTGGAGCCGCGATACCTGCTGATGGCGATCGTCGCGTTCTTCCTGGCGGTCGGGGTTGCAGCACATGCGCTCGACGAGTTGCACGGTCGCCCCCTGCGCACGCGGATCCCGCGCGGGTCGCTGATCGCACTCGCGGCCATGGGGCTCGCGGGCGCGCTCGCGATCGGTGTCTACGGTGCCTCGATCGTGTCGTGGTGGGGCCTGGCGTTCATCACGATCGGCGGGTTCTTGGTGCCCGCGTACAACCTAGAGTGGTTCGGGGGTCGGTTCCATACCGACCTGTGGTTCGCGGTGATGTGGGGCGGGTTTCCCGCGCTCGCGGGTGGGTTCTCGCAAACCGGACGCATCGACGTGCCAATCCTGCTCGTCTCGGCGGGATGTGGCTACGTGGCGGCCGCACAGCGGCGATTGTCGACGCCGGTTCGGCGACTGCGGCGACGAGCCATCGTCGTGGAGGGCACGATCACCGACGACGACGGCGCACGCGAGCAGATCGACGTGGCTGCCATGACCGCGGCCCCCGAGGGAGCCCTGCGCTTGTTGTGGCTCGCGATGGTGCTACTCGCCGTCGGGTTGGTGATCACCCGCTGGCCGTAGTCGGTCGCAGGTCGAGCGCGCGCTACCCCGCGAGCGTACGGATCTGGCGCAACGCGACCGTGAGCTGGGACAGATCGCTCACACCCTCCACCCGCAGCCCGCGTAGGAACCGCTTCACGCGGTCATACGCCTGTGCCCGCTCCGCGAAGTAGTGCTCGATCGCCTCATCGACGGGCGCGCCGCCGGCGGCCTCCAACACGCGCTCGCACAGACGCCGCCGCATCGCGAACAAGTCGTCTTCCATCGACTGCTGGGCCCACCGTTGCCACCGCGTCGCGGGAGGCAACTGTTCGAGTTGCGCTTCCAGCCAGTCGATGTCCAAGCCCTCCCCGAGGACGAAGAACCCGCGCGCAACTTCCAGCGGCGGGCGGCCAGTGGCGTGCGACACCGCGATGATGTCGGGCGCATGCACCAACTCCGGCTGGAACGCATGGCGATGCGCGACGGCCTCGGGCACGCCCTCGGCGACCAGTCGGCGAGCGACGTGCTCGTGCTCTTCTCGCCACGCGTCCGGGCCGATCTGGCTGATCGCGTCCGATACCTCGGCGAACGACGCGCGAGACTGCTCGACCGCATCGGCCAGCCGTTGTCCCGCCGCCTGCACCAGATACCAACGCGACGTGGTCTCCACGAGCCAATCCACGCCGCTCAGCAGCTCGGACTGCACGCCGGGGTCGATGATGCCGTCGAGCGCCTCGATGGAGGCCCAGCGACCGACCGCGCCGGTGATATCGCGAGCGATACGGAACGCGCGCACCACGTCGGCGGCCGGAGCGCCCGTCTCGGTCACCATCCGCGACACGAACGTGATCCCCTGCGAGTTCACGACGTCGTTGGAGGCGATCGTCGCGATGATCTCGCGGCGCAGTGGATGCTCGGTCAACAGATGCCCGAATCGCTCGACGATCTTGGATGGGAAGTAGCGCGACAGATCGACCGCGAGGTAGTCGGTATCCGGCAGATCGCTTGCCAACAGATCCTTGAAGACCTGGCGTTTCGCGTAGGCGAGCAGCACCGCAAGCTCGGGCCGAGTCATGCCCCGCCCGGCGGCCCGGCGTTCGAACATCGCGTCGGTGGCCGGCAGGAACTCGACGTCACGCTCCAGTTCGCCGTCGGCTTCCAGCTGAGCCATCAGCTCCTCGTAGGCCTCGACGCGTTGCGTCGACACCTCGTCTTCCTGCGACAAGATCTGGGCCTGCAGGTAGTTGTCGTACAAGACGTGTTGCACGACATCGGGAGCGCAGTCTTGGAGCAACTCGTTGCGACCCTGTAGGGTCAGCTCACCGCGCTGGATCGCGAGCCCGAGCAAGATCTTCCAGTTCACCTCGTGGTCGGAGGTGTCCACACCGGCGGAGTTGTCGATGAAGTCCGTGTTGATGCGCCCGCCCTGCTCGGCGTACTCGATGCGGCCGCGCTGCGTCAGCCCGAGATTGCCCCCTTCACCGACCACGCGCGCGCGCAGCTGCTTGCCACTGATGCGCACGCCGTCGTTCGTACGGTCACCTGCATCCGTGTTGGACTCCCGCGAGGACTTCACGTACGTACCGATCCCGGCGTTCCACAGCAGGTCGACCGGGGCCTGCAACACCCAGCGGATCAACTCGTTCGGCGTCATCTCGTCGGCCGCCTCGTCGGGGATGCCGAGCGCGACACGCGCCTCCTTGGACGGCGTGACCGACTTCGCCTTGCGGTCGAACACGTCGCCGCCGGGTGACAACAGCGATCGGTCGTAGTCGTTCCAGGAGGAACCGGGGAGTTGGAACAACCGGCGGCGCTCGACGAACGAGGCCGCTGGATCGGGCTCCGGGTCAACGATCACGTTGCGATGATCGAACGCGGCAAGCATCTTCACCGTCTCGGTGTAGAGCAAGCCATTGCCGAACACGTCGCCAGACATGTCGCCGACGCCCACGCACGTGAACGGGTCGCGCAGCACGTCGACGCCGAGCTCGCGGAAATGGCGTCGCACGGATTCCCACGCACCGCGTGCCGTGATGCCGAGTGCCTTGTGGTCATACCCCGCGCTGCCACCGGACGCGAATGCGTCGCCCAGCCAATAGCCGTACTCCTCGCTGACGCCGTTTGCGGTGTCGGAGAACGTGGCCGTGCCCTTGTCGGCGGCGACCACCAGATACGCATCGTCGCCGTCGAGCACACGCACGCCGTCGGGGTGCACGACCTCGCCGTCCACAAGGTTGTCGGTCACATCGAGCAATCCGCGCATGAAGGTCACGTACTGCGTGACCACTTCCTGCTTGAGTTCGTCGGGGCTACTCGTCGCTCGCTTCAAGATGAACCCGCCCTTGGACCCGTCCGGCACGATGACGGCGTTCTTGACCCTTTGGGCCTTCATCAAGCCGAGCACTTCGGTGCGGTAGTCCTCCTTGCGATCCGACCAGCGGATGCCTCCACGCGCGACCATGCCACCGCGCAGGTGGATCGCCTCCATCTGGGAGGAGTACACGAAGATCTCGTACATCGGGAACGGCTTCGGCATCTCGGGCACGTCGGCGGAGCGCAGCTTGAGCGACAGCGCCGGGCGCTCGGGGAGGTAGGCGTTCGTACGCACGGTCGCCTCGATCGTGCCGAGCATCGAGCGCAAGATCACGTCTTGATCCAGCGAGGAGACCGCCTTCAGGTCGGTACGGATGTGCTGGCGGATCTCGTCGATCTGTGCCGAGGAGGCATCGCGCGCCGGGTCGAACTTGGCTTCGAACAACTCGACCAGCCGACGCGCGATGTGTGGATTCTCGGCAAGCGCGTGGTTGCGGTATTCCTCGGTGAATCGGGTCGACACCCGCATGCGCAGCTTGCGATACGCGCGCAGGATGTGGACCTGACGCCACGACAAGCCGGCGAAGATCACGAGTCGATTCAGCGAGTCGACCTCGGCTTGCCCCCGCCACATCGCGGTGAGGGCCTCGCGTACCAGCCGGGCCTCGCCGTCGAGGTTCAGCACCGCCCCACGCGCATCGAGCACGCCGAAGTCGTGGATATAGACGCGGCCCCCGCCGCGCATGGCAACCGGGATCTCCTCAACGCCGCGCAACCCGAGCGACTCCAGCAGCGGCATGAAGGCGGACAGGTCGACCTTGCCGCCCGTCTTGTACAGCTTGGCGCGCGTGAGGCGTTCTCCGATCGACTCGTTCGCGATGCCGATCACGAAGCCGTCATCGTCGGTCTTGAGCAGCTCGAGGCTCTCGACGTCGCCCACCACCAGGTCCCAATCGGTCTCGTTCGTCTTGTAGTAGTCGGGGAAGCGCGAGCCGTATTCGGCGGCGAGCAACGGGCCACGCTCGGGACCGAGCCGCTGCGTCAGATGGTCGAGCAGATCGTCCTCCCACGTGCGGGCCAGGCGCTCGACCTCTTCTTCCAGTTCCTCGTAGGGGACCTCGGGGATCTGGGTGCCGGGATCGATGTGCACTGTGAAGAAGATCTTCGCCGACTCCGTCTCGCCGAGCGACAGGTGATAGTCCACCGACGTGCCGGCAAAGCGCTCACGCACCATGTCCTGCAGCCGCTTGCGCAGCGCGGCGCTGAAACGCTCGCGCGGCAAGGCGACGACGACCGACACCTGGCGGCCGTAGAGATCCTTTCGCACCAGCACGCGGATACCGCCGTGCTTTTCCAGTTGGAGCAACCCGACCACCAGCCGGCGCAGTTCCCCGGCAGGTGCTTGGAACAGCTCGTCGCGGGGGAACGACTCGAACAGCTCGACCACCTGTTTGTAGTCGTGCGAACCCGGGATCAGGTCTTCCGTCGCGATGATCTGCTCGAGCTTGTGGTGCAGCAGCGGCGTCTTGGCCGCGGGCTCCATGTACGCCTTGGACGTGAACAGCCCGATCAGGCGCGCCTCACCAACGATCGCCCCTTCGGGGGACACGATCCGCACGCCGACGTAGTCCATCCGGGCTCGGCGATGCACCGTGCTGTACGCCTTGGTCTTGGTGATGACGAGCAGCTCGCCCTGTTCGATCCGGCGGCGAACATCGGGCTCCAGGCCGTTCAACGGCGTGGCGTCTGCGAACGAGCTGGAGGACACATCGGCCAAGATGCCGAGGCCCGAGCCCGCCACTGCCTGGATCGTGCGACCCTGCGGGCCATCGGCCATCCGATATTCGCGATAGCCCAAGAACACGAAGTTCAGGTTGACCAACCATTCGACGAAGTCGACGGTCTCGCCGACCTCCTGCGGCGAGTACACGACCGTCGCCGCACGCGCGATCTCGCCCATGTGTTTGGCCCGCTCTTGCATCGGCTCGAAATCGCGCACGACGAGGCGCACGTCGTGCAGGATCGTGCGGATCCGCCCCTCCAGATCCTCACGCGCCCGCTCGTTCAGGCGACGGTCCAGCTCGAAGTGCATCACGGACTCGCGGTGTGCCGCGTCGCGCCCGGCCATCACCCGCTCCAGGTGCCCGTCTTCGGCGCGCGAGGTCCCGATCATCGGGTGTAGGACCAACCGCACGTTCAGGTTGCGCGAAGCGAATTCCTCGGTCATGGAATCGACGAGGAACGGGGAGTCGTCGGTGCTGGTCTCCACGATCGTGCCGGCGACTTCGTAGCCGTCTGCCTCGAGTGTGGGCGCAAACACCCGGACCGTGGCGGGGCGATTGCCGCGGGCGTCGACGAACGCGAATGCTGAGCGCACGGTGCCGAGCAGATGTTCGACGCTGCGAACATCGAGCTCATCGGCGGCCAGGCGCCGCAGCATCATCTTGGCAAAGGTTACCTGCGCGTCGCGTCGGTCCGGGGGCGCCGAGGCTTCGATCTGGGCCAGGAGCGCGGCCAGCGTTGGATGGACCGGCTCGGTGAGCGTATGGGGCTGCGCGGAAGGCTCAGACACGTTCGGGCGCCTCGATGCTGTTGAGATCGACGGTTCCGCTCGGCGTGGAACCCGTACGGTGCACCATCGTAGCCGTTCGGCGCGAGGCTCGAAACGACCCTACGGCGAGACGGCGACGGCGGCTTCCACCACTTCGGCGGCCCGGTCGTAGCGCCCGAACTGCGGCACGACGTAGATCCCGGCGACGCCGGCTGCACGCAGGGCCGCCATCAGGGCGGTCGCCATGGCCAAACCTTCGCGCCAAGCCCGCTCGGCATCCTCACCCGCGACCCGCATCCGCTCACGCGCCGCATCGGGGATCTGGATGCCCGGCACCTCGTTGTGCAGGAACGTTGCGTGCCGTGCCGACACCAACGGCAAGATCCCCGCGATGATCGGGATCCGAAGCGGCTCCCCGATGAGCCGCTCGTACGCGTCCAGGAGCGTCCGCAGGGGCTCGACCGCGTAGAACGGTTGCGTGAGCAAGAACCGGGCGCCGGCGTCCGCCTTCTTCTTGAGCAGGCGTACTTCGCGCTGCAGGTCGGGTGCGGACTGCGAGGCCGCGGCCCCGGCGTAAAACGAGGTCGGTTCGCCGATCGAGGATCCGGCCCGATCGACCCCGGTGTTGAAGTCTTCCGTGATGAGCTGGAGCAACCCGGTGGCGGTCACATCGACGTTGTTCGACCCGTGGGGATAGTCCCCGATGGTCACCGGATCGCCCACGCAGACGAACAGGTTGCGGATCGCCAGTGCATGGGCGCCGAGCAGATCGCCCTGCAGGCGCAACAGGTTGCGCCCGCGCGTCGGGAAGTGCAGCACCGCTTCGATGCCCACCTGCTCCTGCACGAGTCGACACGCCGCCCAGGCGCTCATGCGCATCTTCGCCATCGGCGAGTCGGCCACGTCGATCGCGGTCGCGCCGGCGTCGCGAAGGGTCTGTGCCGCGGCGACCAGCTGCGCGGCGTTGAACGAGCGCGGCGGCTCCATCTCGACGGTCACAACGAAGTCGCCGGCCGCCAGCGCAGACGCCAACGCCGTCGGGGCGGCCGTCGTGGTCGGCGCATCCGGCACCACGGTCGGGGCGGCTGGCAGTTCCACGCGGACGTGCGAACCGCGGTCGTGCAGCGCTTCGGCGATCGCGGCCGTATGCCCGGGGCCGGTCCCGCAACATCCGCCAACGATCGCAACCCCCTCGTCCAGCAACGCCTGGGTGATGTCGCCGACGTACTCGGGTGTGGCCGGATACACGAACCGCCCGGCCACCTCGGTCGGACCGCCGGCATTGGGCTTGGCCATCAGCGGGATGCCCGCGGCGGCGGCGATCGGCGCCATCTGTCGCACGATGCGAAGCACCTGGGCAGGGCCCTCACCGCAGTTGACGCCGATCGCGTCGACGGCGAGGTCCACGAGCGCGTTCGCGATGACCTCGGGCGTGTCGCCGAGCAACGTGCGGTCATCGCGCGTGAACGTCGCACTCGCCAGCAACGCCAGGTGCGGTGCGGCCGCGCGAGCGGCGGCGACCGCTTGCTCGAGCTCGCGCACATCGGTCTGGGTCTCGATCACGAGAAGGTCCGCGCCGCCCGCGGCCAACGCGGCGGCCTGCTCTCGGTACGCCTCGAACGCCTCATCGACCGGAACGCGGCCGTAGGGGCGCAGGCGAACGCCCAGCGGCCCCATGGACCCGCCGACGAGCTCGGGCCCCGCCTCGCGCGCGAGCGCGACGCCGGCGCGACACAGGTCGGCCACCCGATCTGCAAGCCCGTGCTGGTCCAGCCGGAAACGGTTCGCTCCGAAGGTATTGGTCAGCAGGAGCCGAGCGCCGGCGCCGACGAAGGCCGCGTGGACGCCCGCCACACGCGCCGGCGCGCGTTCGTTCAACGACTCCATACAGGTTTCCACCGGCACGCCCGCCTCGATCAGGGCGGTGCCCATGCCGCCGTCGGCCAGCAAGGGACCGGTAGCGAGGCGGGCGCGGAACGCGGCGCTGTCCATCAGGCTCGTCAGTGTGCCATCCGGGAGCGATCAGTCGGCGGCGGGCTCGACACGTACGCGGTGCGTCAGCTCGACGACGCCGCGCAGCGTGGCCGCGACCGAGCAATGCTTGCTCTGCGCCAGATCGACCGCGCGCTCCGCCTTGCGAAGATCGACCGCTCCGGTCAGGACGAAGGTCACGTCGATCGCGCGAAAGGCCCACGGCGGGTCCGGGTCTTGGGTTGACGTGACGATGACCTCGAGCCCACGCAGGTCTTGTCGCTGCTTGCGCAAGATCTCGACGACGTCGTATGCGGTGCACGCGGCGAGTGACAGGGGCAGGAGGTCGGACGGTTTCGCGCCCGGCCCGTCCGCGTTCCCGCCGACGAGCACGGGCTCGCCATAGGCGGTCTCACCGATGAACTGGATCCGGTCGCCCGTCCATCGCAGCCTGACCTCTTCCATCGCCGAGCGGAGTCTATCGCCCTAGGTCCGCGGCCCCGCGTGTGCTCTCACCTGGGGGACTTCCGTCGGTAGCTCGACCCCGCGGGGCGTGGGTAGGCTGTGCGAGTCTGGTCGTCGAGCGATGACCGAGCGGGAGAGGGATGGACCAACGAAGCGTACGTGTCGTGGTCGGTGAGGACCGATCGGCGCGCAAGGGCCCGTTGCGCTACGTGCTGGAGGGCGAGGGCTTCCAGATCGTCGGTGATGCCGCGACGACCGCCGACCTCGCGCCGATCCTTGCGGCCGAGCAACCCGACGTCGTCGTGCTGGACGATCGCATCGGCGTCGATGCCGTGCAGCTGACCCGCCAGATGGTCCCGACCGCCAAGATCATCGTCGTGTGGCCCGAAGGCGTGGTACCGATCGGGGGAGCAACGCGAGTCGACCCCGAAGAGATCATCGCCACGCTGGGAGCAACGGTGGCCCGCGTCGCAGGGGTGACGGGCCAGGGATTGGAGACCATCGAGCGCCCCGACTGGATCGAGAAGGTTCGCAAGGACCCCGCGACGCTTCGCGACATGCTGGCCAAGAGCACGGCCGCTCCCAAGCGCCCGAGCGTCACCGAACTGCAGCGCCGAGGCCAGCGCCTGCATCCGAGTACCGGGATGGGTGTGAGCGCGTCCGCGCGGATCGCCGAACCTCCGCTCGCAGAGGAAGCGGCCGAGCCGCTCGTGATCCTGCCGCGCGGCGGCGACGCCGATCGAATCGAGAGCGCGGATGAGGCGATCGTCGTGCTGTCGAGCGCGCCGAAGGTACACGACGCGGAACCGATTTCGACCGGCGCGGACCCCGGAGACGTCGGGTCGTCGGGGCTCGAGGAGGCG
>JANMPG010000092.1:0-10225 GCA_031369745.1 Actinomycetes bacterium | reverse complement strand
GTTCGATGCCGACGCCCCAGCCATCTGCAGAGTCACGAGGGCCACAACCATAACCAGGATGACCTTCGACTTCATCAGTCCTCCTCCTTGAGCTTCATCGAACGGCGCAGCGAGGCTTGAACAATATGACCGGAGGAGGGGATGTCAAATCATACAACATGCCTCGGCGGTAATCGGCTCGGGTGCTGGCCCTGAACCGGCACGGCTCGCTAGCCGCTTGCTGCGCATGGAAGCGTGTGTGTCCTGCCCGGGGCCTAGACACGAGCGGCTGGTTCATGATCATTGGACGCAGGGACATCGCGGATGGTTCCTTGGTCGGCAAACGCGTTCAAGGTCGCCCCATCTGGACGTTTCCCGCAGGCTTATCCTGCTTGAGCTCACACAGGGGGAAATCGCGGATCCTCCCTGCGTCCCGAAAAGCCCGCGCAACGCCTCGGCGAGCGCGCCGCTCGCGATGTCGCGGTCTCAGGTGTCCCCGAAGAGCGCGCGCCACATCCTGTCCGCGAGAGCGGGGTTGACGGCCTCAACGCGCGCCCGCTCACCTGCCACGGGGCTGAATGCGCCGATACCGCGCCGCCCGATTTAGGCGGCACATAAGGCGCAACGGCGCAAGGCGGAGACCGTTTTCAAGACCGTCGCCTTCGTCCGCTCGGCCATCCTCCCGGGTGGAGCCTACCGGGAGATCGACCAGAAAGAGGTTGGGTGTCCGGCTTCAGGAGGCACCTGCGGCGCGAACCGTACCTCGCCCGAACGGCAAGGAACGGGTGAGAGCCAGAAGTGCCGGAAGGCACCCGAAGAGGAAGGGTGGGTGGGATGGCGCCGCGAGAGTCCATGAGGAGTGTCGATATGCTGAGGAGGATTGCGAAAGCAGCCGCGGCTGTCTTCGTATTCGGATCGCTGATTCTTCCCCCGCCCCAAGCTCAAGCAACGGACTACTGCAATCAGACCGACCACGGCTTTTGGATGATTCGGCACCTTGACAATGGATACGGGTCCCAGGCTCAGGTTTCCCGTTACAACTGGTCGCTCGTGAGTTGCGGGACCGGTCCGACGCAGTCCGCGCACACCACCGGCGTTCGCCTAACGGCCGATTGGAAAGACTTTCTAGAGGTTGGCGTTATCAAGAACCTCAGCTCTTACAAAGTGTTCGGAGAGTGGCGATTCTGGCCCGTACTTCAATATTTCACCTATGGTAACTCGACGGGAGACGGCGGAGCTGTTGGGCTGAAAGCCAATAACGTTCCTGGAACATGGGACTGGAAGATTTGGTGGGACCCGAACGGCGGCACGAACTTCACCCTCCTCGACACTTTCGCCTCGATGAGTTCGCAGTACGGCAACGCATGGGGCGAAGCATCGCGAAATGGCAAGACAGGGACATCGATCGATGACGACCATTGGGATATGTACTTCAAGAACTCCGACGGGATATGGAACCTAATCGGAAATCTCGACTGCGGAAACCAACCCCTTGATGCCGATGCCAAGGTGGTCACGGTGAGTAGTCACGAGTTCAGGGTCCGGGGGGGCAACGGCACATGCTAAGACGACCTCAACGCGCGTTTGTCCTGGTGGTCACGGCTGGAATACTGGCTCTGCTGACTAGTTGTGCCGACCCATCCACCGCGGCTGGGGGCGCCGCTACGGAAGGCCCCGAGCCCGGCCCTTCAGCAATCGGACCGGCGATCCAATGGGATGCGCCGTTCGGCTCCGACGCTCCTACGTTCACGAATACAGCCGATGCAGCGTCCGGACTGCCCTTCAAGCCCGAAGAGCCGTCTTGGGGCAAGCCATCATCGATTCAGACGATCCCGGAGAGCATGCTCTCAAGCAAGGCAGATCAACAAATCGCGTTCATCTACGATCTTCCTGACGAAGGCAAGGTGCTAGTCGAAGAATCTCTGCCGGGTGATTACTCGATAGACGTCTTCGCGCAGATGGTTGCCGACCATCCAGCCAGTTCGGCCGACTCGACGGGCAGTCAACCGGAAGTGCCGCCGTTCCAGCTCGTGGAGGTACGGGGAACGAAGGGACTTCTTGTCCAAGCAAACGGCATCGGCCGAGTGATGTGGATCGAGGATGGACTTCTGTTCGACATCTTCGGGGAGTCGGTCACGCCGGACCAAGTGCTAAGGCTCGCCAATGGAATGTAGGAGGGCCTGACGACCTCACGTGTTTCGGCCGACGACGACTGGATGCATTTCTTGGGTGAACACCTTGTGGTGATTTTGCCTGGTCACCACAGGTCAGAGACGCCACAACTGCGGTTGTTTGCATCGCGGTCGTACGCAGATGACGGCGAGAAATCGGCCATGCGCAAGGAATTGGAGACCGTCTTCAAGACCGTCGCCTTCGTCCGCTCGGCCATCCTCCCGACGGCAGCCTAGCGGGAGAGCGACCACCGTCCTACCCTTGACGTCAGACTGTCGCGAGGGTGATGGTCGCAGCTCGCGGTCCGCGAGAGTCAGCCCAGCGGACCTCGACCTTTACCGCGAGCGGCGTTCCTGAGTGGATCAGGGCGGGGATCCGGAACCGTTGGCCTGGGGCGAGATCGAGGGGGAGGAGATGCTCCCCAGTCCGAAGCAGGAGATCCGACTCCTCGGAAGGGAATTCGAGCGTCACGCCGCGCGCCTGGGCGTGGCCGACGTTCTCGAGAACCAGGAAGTACGCGACCGAGGTCGCGGCCCGCTGCTCCTTCTCAAGGGAGACCGTCACGATCGCCGCGGCGCGCGCCTCCACCTCCTCGGCGCGCCGCTCCTCCTCAATCTTCCCGACCCTCCGATCCGTCGTGAAGTAGGCGAGGAGGCCGAGGAGGAACGTCAGGACGCTAACGATCAGGGCGGCCCAGGCGACGGCGGCTGTGGAGTCGGCGACCATGCCGACAATCGTAAGCTGGCGCCTCCCAGCGCCCGGGTATTGTGTTCAAGTGTCAACACGCGAGATACTCCATGTCTGCCTCACAGATGATCGCCTTTCCCCCACTGCCGAACTCTCACGAACGATGGAGCATGGCGGTGCGATGCACCTTTTACCGGAGCCCAGATGCCAGACGTCGCGATGTGGCCACGCGGTTCGGAGTGGCGACGATGGGACTTGCACGTGCACAGTCCATCGTCGCTCGTGTCTCACTACCCAGGCCCCGACCCTTGGGACAGTTTCCTCGCCGGGCTAGCCTCACTTCCTCCCGAGATGAACGTGATCGGAATCAACGACCGGCCGTCCCCGCGACTACCCCAAGTTCATGTGGATCGTCTATCACGCCCTCGTGACCTACGTGTGGGGCAGCGCTCGCGCTGTGGATGCGGAGCTGAGCCACGAACACACGTGGCGCTTCATCCGCCGCACCGTGAGGCGCTATCTCCCTGATTCGCCCGAGCTGTGGCTCCCGACGCGCCCCATGCGCCGCTGGCACTACACGCACGCGCTTGGCTACCTCCGTGACCCGGACGTCCTCGAACAGCTGAAGGTGGTCTCCCGTGAGGAGGCGGCCAGGCTGGCGAGGAAGCTTGGCATGTTCGATGAGGACTCTCCGACCTCGTGGACGCATCCGGACCCTGACAGGTTCCTGCAGGCCGACGGCAAGGTCATCAGGCCGCTGTACAAGGTGACGGGTCACAGGAAGGTTGATCGTGAGACCGGCGAGGTTCACGAGATCCGGTTCGACCCCGATGCCCACCTTCACGTGGTCGGTGGTGGAGACAAGATGTTCGGGACCAAGTTTGCCATCGTGTCCGCCCGCAACGAGCACCTTCGTGTGGTGCTGGACACCGAGTTCGTCCCGCACAGAGGCGACGGCGGTGAGGCCGGCGCGGCGATGCGCTGCTTCCGCCGCCTCGCTCCGCTCCTTCCGGGCGCGCAGGGCGTGAACTACGACATGGCGATGAGGGGCACCCACATCGACGAGGCGATGCGCGAGTTCGGCTGGCTCATCGTCACGAAGGTTCACGACACGAAGGATCCGCTCGGGAACCGTCAGGAGTGGCACATCGAGGACCAAGAGGTCGAAGACCTCAACGGACAGGTCCAGACGCTCAGCATCTACGCTCGCGACGGCGCGCCAGGTCTGCGGGTGCTCACCGACACGGGCGAGTTCATCTTCGTTCCGGTCGAGCGCCTGCAGACCAGGCGTCGCGGCGCATCGGATCGCTTCCGCTTCTACGGCGAGTACCAGCTTCCCGACGAGTACGGCGACAAACCGCTCCGCCTGCGCCTTCACGGGAACGAGCAGGACTCCCAGCGCGGCCTCAATCGCGCCGAGCACCTGCGCGCGATACCGCCATCGGACCCTGACTTCAAGAGGCTCAACCGCAGGCGCAACGACGCGGAGAGCATCAACCGCGGGCTGCAAGACACCCTCTACTTGGGTCGCGCCCATAGCGTCGGCCACGTCGCCCAGGAAGCTGACCTACTCGGCTTCGGGCTCGGCCTGAACGCGCTCAGCTGGCACCGCCACCGCAAGGCGCTGGGTCTGCCCGCCGTGGCGTGACCCTCCCGAACCCTCCGCGCATCTCCGAGGCCTGATCACGGCCGCTCTCTCGTTGGCTCACACGATCGGCGCTTGTCACGTCGGTGAGCCTGCGACCTCCTAACCTAGACTGGCGTCCGGATACTGCTGATGAGGAGGGTTTTCTTCCACTTTTTCTACAGCCCCGCCCTCGTAGCTCAGTGGAGAAGAGCAATGGTTTCCTAAACCATGTGTCGCAGGTTCGATTCCTGCCGGGGGCACCAGACGAAGTGCGGCTCCGTGCGATGACCGCCGTATCATGACGATCGCATGAGCGCCGACACCCCCGCAACGCCGGTCGACATGGGCGCCGGCCGCATGGAGGCTTTCAGCGATGCCGTCATCGCGGTGCTGATCACCATCTTGGTCCTCGGACTTGGACCACCCGCGGGCACCACCAAACCGGACGTGCTCGACTGGCTCCGCGGCCTGCCGATCTATGTGCTCAGCTTCGTATTCATCGCGATCTACTGGAACAACCACCACCATCTGCTGCGCTCGACGACGCGGATCAGCGCCGGCGCGATGTGGGCGAACATGGCGCTGCTGTTTTGTCTGTCGCTCATCCCGCTGGCGGCCGAGTGGCTGTACGGAAATGCGAGCGAAGCTGTACCTGCGGCGTTCTTCGGCATCGTGGGTCTTGCGGCCGGGCTCTCGTACTTCATCCTCGTGCGCGCGTTGATCCGGGCCAACGGTCGCGGATCTGCGTTCGCTCGGGCGATCGGCTCAGACGTCAAGGGCATCGCGTCGTTGGTGCTGTACGCGGTGGGCGTGGCACTGGCGCCCGTGAGCGTCTATCTGACGTACACCTGCTACGTGGTCGTATCCGTGATGTGGTTGATCCCCGATCGGCGGTTCACCCACGCGCACGTAGAGGCCGACTGATGACACCGGGAGGAAGCTGAACGATGGGATGTCTACTGATCGTGTTGGCGGGGTTCGCGCCCCGGCTCGCTGCCGTCGTGTATTGGATCGCCCGCACGCCCCGATGGGACGCGGCTTTCGACGGCTCGTGGCTGTGGCCGCTGCTCGGCGTGCTCTTCCTGCCGATCACCACGATCGTGTGGGTGTTCGTTGCACCGGGTGGCGTCGCCGGCCTCGACTTTTTGTGGCTCGGGATCGCCGCGTTCATGGATGTCGGCTCGACGGCACGCTCCGCCGCGAAGCGCGGTGCGTGAATCGATGCCGAAAGGCAGCGGGGATCAGATCTGGCCACCCTGCGCGACGGCCTCGATCTCTGCGGCCATCGCCAACCGTTCGGCAAGCAGCGCCGCCAGGTCGGTTTCGAGCATGGGCTTGGCGAAGAGGAATCCCTGGCCGAGTCCGCAATGCATCTCGAGCAGTCGCTCCAGCTGGTCGGCGCGCTCGATACCCTCGGCGACCGGCTTCAGGTTCAAGATGCCGGCCAGCTCGATCACGGCGGCCGTCAACGCCGAGGACTCTCCGCCCTCGCTCACACCATCGATGAACGACTTGTCCACCTTCAGGATGTCCACCGGGAAGCGGCGCACGTAGTTCAGCGACGAGTAACCGGTCCCGAAATCGTCGATCGCGAGCTGCACGCCGAGCTCCTTCAGCTCGGTGAGCCGGGCGATCGACAGGTCCATGTCCTGCATCATCACGCTCTCGGTGATCTCGATGATCAGGGTCGACGGTTCCAGCCCGGAGTCACGCAATATGTCGCGCACCTCGTCCACGATCTCCGCGCGCTGCAGCTGGCGAGCCGACAGGTTCACCGCCATGTGCAGCGGCGGGTCCATCGGGAACCGATCCTGGAGCGCCTTGCCCGCCCGGCATGCCTCCTCGAGGACCCAGCGGCCGATGCGTGAGATCAAGCCCGTCTCCTCAGCCAGCGGGATGAAATCGAGCGGCGGAACCATGCCGCGCGCGGGGTGCATCCAGCGGATCAGCGCCTCCACGCCCGAGATCGCGCCGGACGCCAACTCGATGACGGGTTGGTAGTGCAGCACGAACTCGCCATGCTCGAGCGCGCGTTGCAGGTCGGCCTTCAACTCCAACCGCTTCAGCGCCGTGTCGTGCATCGCCGGCTCGAACACTTGGTAGCGCCCCTTGCCGGCCTCCTTGGCCATATACATGGCCACGTCGGCGTCGCGCAGAAGCTCCTCTGCACCCACCTCGCCGTCGAGCTCGCCGTTGGCGATCGCGATGCCGACGCTCGCGCGAACGAAGACCTCTTTGTCGTCGATCATGAAGGGCTCCTGTAGAACCTCCATCAGGCGGTCCGCGACATCGACAGCTTGGATCCCCTCGCCGCCGTCCTCGAGCAAGATCGCGAACTCATCGCCACCGAGGCGCGCCGCCGTGTCGGCCGCACGCAGACATTCCTTCAGCCGATCGGCGACCGCACCGAGCAGCAGGTCGCCCGCCGCGTGCCCCATCGAGTCGTTGATCGTCTTGAAGTCGTCCAGGTCCATGAACAGCACCGCGATCGGCCGCTCGTCGCGCTGCTGCCGCTCGATGGCGTGTAGCACGCGGTCACGGAACAAAGCACGGTTCGCGAGCCCGGTGATCGAGTCGTGGAAGGCCTGGTGTGCCAGCTGCTCTTCGAACGCCTTGCGTTCGCCGATATCGCGCGTGTTCAGCACGATGCCGTTGACGTTGGGGTCGTGCAGCAGGTTGGTGCGCAGTGTCTCCACGGTGAGGATCGAGCCGTTCGCATGCCGTACCCGGAACTCGAGCAGGCCGGTATGACCATCCACATCCCCCGCTGTCGTGAGGAAGGCGAGGACCCGCGTCATGTCGTCGGCGTGGATCATGTCGGCGAAGCGCGTCCCTTCGAGCTGTTCGGGCGCCATGCCCAGGACGCTCGCGGCCGACGGGCTTGCGTAACGGATCGTCGTATCCGGCTCGATCACGGTCACGACGTCCAGCGAGTTCTTCACCAAGGAGGCGAACCTCGCCTCACTTTGCTGACGGAGCAAGTCTTGGGTGAGGGCCGCGCTCTCGAGCGCGAGGGCCACCTGTGTCGACAGCGCGCGTAGCGCGTCCACGACCGTGCGCGGGAAGCTGTCCACGGCGGCGACGACGATGATCCCGGCGAGGGCTTCGCGGAAGAACAGCGGAGCGACGAAGAGCTCTCCGCCCGGGCGATCCAGCGACAGCTCTTGCGCCATGGTGCTCCCATCCACGGGTACGCGATAGTCGCCGTGCTGCAAGAGTCGCTCACGCTTCCAATCCGCGAGCGTGCCGAACTCGACGCAACTGCCTTCCGGGTTGTCATCCTCCGACGAACTGACAACGGCGAACGAAC
This sequence comes from Actinomycetes bacterium, assembly GCA_031369745.1. Classification (GTDB taxonomy): domain Bacteria; phylum Actinomycetota; class UBA4738; order UBA4738; family HRBIN12; genus AC-51. The sequence goes on along the minus strand of JANMPG010000092.1, from coordinate 2,450 downwards.
CGTCGTCGGCCCGCTCGCAGATGCGAACGCCTGAGCGGGGGCCGGCGACCGCACGGATCCCCTCGAGCGCAGCGGCGTGGATGCCCTCGCGGCTCGTTGCCGTCACGAACGACGCGCCGGCCTCTCGCAGGGCGCGTTCCCGGGCGGCCGAGACCTGCTGGGTGCGGATCAGCCCCGCCATGCGGATCACCACGAGGACGAAGAGCACGACCGTGGCCCATAAGACGACCTCCAGGTCGACTTCGTCGCCTCGGCTGATCTCGACGATCAGCAGCACGGGTGGCATCAGTGCGGCTCCTGCCAGCAGGACCAAGCGCTTCCACGTCAGCCGGTCTTCTCGTTCATTCGCCCGCTCCGACAGGGCGCGCATCGACGGATGCAGCGCGGCCATACCCCACATCACGTAGAAGGCGATCCAACCGAGCTCGAGATAGCCGCTGCCCGGTACGTATGCCTCGTGCAGGAGGGACCACCCGTACAGCGAGTCGGTCACGATCAGCGTGATCCCTGCCGCCAGCATCAGCCGCAGCGATGTGGAACGACCACCCGCACCGATCGCCAGCCGGATCGCAACCGTGATCACGATCAGGTCCATGATCGGGTACGCCATCGATGTGAGCTTGGTCAGCAGGCCGGACTCACCGTCGTGCCAGTACGGCGCGATCAAGAACACCCACGACAGCGTGCCGACGGCGATCGCGATCATGAGCGAGTCGATCAAGCTCGACCAGTCGCGACCCGGGCTTCGGCGGCGGACGAGCAGCAGGAGTCCCACCGCGAGGCACGGATAGACGCTCAGGTAGAACACGTCGCCCAGCGACGGATACGGGATCTCAGCCGTGCCGAAGAACTGCGCGTAGTTGTAATAGACGATGTCGCCGGCGATGAACAGGAACTGCCCGAGCGCGAACAGATACCACGGGGCTCGCTGCTCCGGCTGGTGCAACCGCACCGCGATCACGATCAGGACCGGGGAGGACAGACCGATCAAGTTATACAGGGCGCTCGGATGGCCCGACGCGAAGTAGACCACCGTGGCGACGGCGGCGGCGATCGGGTACAGGAACCAGAGCCGACCTTTCATCTCCGAAGGCATCGGGCCGTCCATTCCCCTGCTTTACCTCTCGCCGGTTGCCTTACACCGCAGCCTGTACCGACTGCTTGAGGTGGAACCGCTGTTTCAGGGCCTGCAAGGCCGCGATCAACTCGTCGATTTCCTCGTCCGTGTTTGCCGCCGTGACCTGGATCCGGAACCCGACCTCGTTCTTTGGCACGAGTGGATAGGCGGCCATCGTGGCGTAGACGCCGCGTTCGAACAGGAACGTTCCGGCCTCGTCGATCTCTTCGTGGTCGGCGAGCGGGATCTCGATGATCGGGAGTCCCGATCGGTTGGGGGTCCAGATGTCGAGCTCGTCGAGCGCCCCGAGCACGCGGGCGGTCATCCGGTACAACTCGGCGCGGATCAGATCACCGCGCGTGCGGTTCACCTCGAGACCCGACAGCGTGGTTGCGAGCGACGCGACCGGCGAAGGCCCCGAATAGAGATAGGGAGGCGCCAGCACCTTCAAGGCCTGCTTCAGCCGAGTGGGGAGTGCCAGGAAGGCAAGCAGCGAGGAGTACGACTTCGAGAACCCGGCGACCAGCACCGCGTTGTCGTACGGGATGTCCTGGTGACGGAACACGCTGTTGCCGCGGAGCCCGTACGGACTCGTTTCCAGTGGCGAGCGCTCGCCGACCACGCCGAAACCGTGCGCGTCGTCGACGTAGAGCAGCGCGTTGTACTCGTGCGCCAGGCGCGAGAACGCCGCCAGATCGGGAGCGTTGCCCGTCATCGAGTTGATGCCGTCCATGACGATGACCCGCGGCGAGCCGGGGGCGGACGTGTCGAGCAGTTCCTTGAGATCGGCGGCGTCATCGTGGCGGAACCTGCGGATCGTCGCGCCGTGACCCGCCGCCACCATCGCTCCGTCATAGATCGTCTTGTGCGCGCGCCCGTCCATGAACAGCGTGCCATCACCGACCAGCACGGGGATCACGGACATGTGGATGTGCGTGATGGTGGGCAGGACGAGGGTGTCCTCGGCGCCGAGCAGGTCGGTGAGCTGGTCCTCGATGTCCTCGTACAGCCTGGGGCTGCCGAGGATGCGCGACCAGCTCGGGTGGGTGCCCCAGCGGTCGAGGTAGGAGGGGATCGCCTCGATGATCTCCTGGTCGAGATCCAGGCCGAGGTAGTTGCACGACGCGAAGTCGGCGAGCCACTGGTTGTCGACGCGGATCATCCGGCCGTGCTGCTCCTCGATGACGGCATCGAACATCGGGTGCGAGTACTGGAGGCGCGCGAGATCCGCGGTCGTCGTGAGCCAGCGCTCGAGCCAGGAGTCGGCGCGCTCGCCCGAGTGGCTGCGACCGGCGAGGCCGCTCGAAAGCCGGCGATCGGCTGCGCCTGTCCC
>JANMPG010000043.1:0-1738 GCA_031369745.1 Actinomycetes bacterium | reverse complement strand
CTGACAGGAAACCGATAACAACGGCGCGGACTTCGTCGCGGCCGCGCCCGCGCCGCGCAATGCTGCGTCGCCGCATCGCTTCTGCGACGCCGATAACTAGCCGTCGATCACCTCGCGATCACCCGCGAATGGCGCCTCGGGTGTGGCGCGGAACGCGAACGTGACCGTGACCTTCAGCGAGCCGGTAACGGTGACTGGATCATGGTTCGGCATCTCATGCTCGGTCAGCGGTCCGCGCACGGCGACCGCATCGTCGATCGGCGAGACATTCACGCTCGACCCCGTTGAGGACTTCACGGGTGGTGAGAGCTGCACCGTCACGGTGTACTCGCCGCAGGTCGCCGATCAGGACCTGAACGATCCCCCGGACAACATGGCCATGAACGATGTCTGGTCGTTCACGATCGACAGCACGGATCAGTGCGGCGATCCTGCCACGCGTATCCACGACATCCAGGGCAGCGGGACGACCAGCCCGGTCGTCGGCGCGCAGCGGACGATCGAAGGCGTCGTCATTGGCGACTACCAGGCGACCGGCCAATTCGGCGGCTTCTATGTCCAGGAAGAGGACGCTGACGCGGACGCGGACCCGGCCACCTCCGAGGGGATCTTCGTCGCGACCAGCCTCGCGGCAGCGGTGGGCGACGTGGTTCGCGTCGCCGGCACGGTGGCGGAGCTCCTGGGCAGCGGCACGACCCTCACCGATCTCACGACCGTGAGCCGTGTCCTGGTGTGCTCGTCGGGTGCCAGCGTCACGCCCACGACCATCACTCTGCCCGTGCCGACCGGGACCTACTTCGAGCGCTACGAGGGCATGCTCGTCACCTTCGCGCAGACCCTCACCGCGACTGAGACCTTCACGCTCGGCCGCTTCGGCGAGGTGACGCTGTCCGCGAACGGCCGGCTCTACACCCCGACGGCCGTCACGACACCGGGCGCGGCGGCGATTGCGCTCAAGGATTTGAACCAGCGCAATTCGTTCGTCCTCGACGACGGGGATAACCGACAGAACATCGACCCGACGATCCACCCCATGGGTGGCCTCTCCGCGGCGAACACGCTTCGTTCCGGATACACCGTGAGCGGTCTGCAAGGCGTGTTCGATCAGCGCTTCGGCAAGTACCGGCTGCAGCCGATCGGCCCGGTGCCGTTCGCGGCGGCCAACCCGCGGACGGCCGCACCCGCGCCGGTCGGCGGCAACACGAAGATCGCCTCGTTCAACGTGCTCAACTTCTTCAACGGCGACGGCCTCGGCGGTGGGTTCCCGACCGCCCGAGGCGCGAATACCTCCTTCGAGCTCGGGCGACAGAAGGCGAAGGAGCTCAGCGCGCTCGTCGCGATGAACGCCGACATCGTCGGGCTCATGGAGCTCGAGAACGATGCGACCCCGAACAGCGCGATCGAAGAGCTCGTCGCGGGCCTGAACGCCGCAATGGGCGCAGGCACCTATGCGTTCATCAACACAGGCGTCATTGGCACAGATGCGATCAAGGTTGGTCTGATCTACAAGCCCGCGACCGTCACGCCGGTCGGTGCCTACAAGCTCATGACCTCGGGCGTCGACGCGCGCTTCATCGACACCTTGAACCGCCCATCGCTTGCCCAGACGTTCGAGCGCAACGGGGCAGGGGCGCGCCTCACGGTCGTCGTCAACCACCTGAAGTCGAAGGGCTCCGCGTGCTCTGGCGATCCGGACACGGGCGATGGCCAGGGGAACTGCAACGTGACCCGCAGGAAC
>JANMPG010000020.1:0-2658 GCA_031369745.1 Actinomycetes bacterium | reverse complement strand
TATAAATCTGGCGCCGCCCACGCCCCGCGGGCGCGCCCCGCCCGGGGGGGTCCTCACGCCGGGCGCACGGCTCTGCGTCGCCGACCTGACGGTCGAAAACGAGTTGCCACCCGAGGTGATGTACAACGAGGCAGCCTGGGCGGGGTGAGTGTCGGGAGCCCTGGCGGAGCGTGCCTTCGCCGTCAAGATCCGAAAGATGGGATTCGAAGACGTCTGGCTCGGTGAGCGGATCCCCTATGGGGTAGAGGAGGCCGCGCTGTACCCGCTGTTCACCCCCGCGCTGATCCAGCTGATGCGTGAGGTCATCCCTGCCGAGCGCCAGGCCAGCGTCGCCGTCAGTGTGATCGCCAAGGCCCGCAAGCCTCGCTGACGCGAGTGCGTCTGGGGCTTCGGCTCCCTAGGATGCAGGAACGATGGCTGTCTGCGGCGCTTGTGGATCGGTCGCGCCCGATAGCGCGCGGTTCTGCCCCTCCTGTGCCGCCCCCCTCAACGAGACTCCCGACGCGTCCGAGCGCAAGCTCGCCACGCTGATCTTCGCTGACCTCGTCGGCTCGACGGCCGCGGCGGGCTCGAAAGATCCGGAGCGGACGCGGGCGCTGCTCGAGAGGTTCTACGACGCGATGGCCACGGAGATCGAAGCCGCGGGGGGCACCGTTGAGAAGTTCGCCGGCGACGCGGTGATGGCCGCGTTCGGTGCCCCCGCCGCCCTCGAAGACCACGCCGAGCGTGCGTTGCACGCGGCGCTTGCGATGCAGCAACGCCTCCAAGGGTTCGCAGGGGATGCGTTGGCTCTTCGGATCGGTGTCAACTCGGGCGAGATCGTGGTGGGGACGCCCCGGGTGGGGAGCTCGTTCGCGTCGGGCGATCCGGTGAACGTCGCGGCGCGCTTGGAGCAGGCCGCCGAGCCGGGAGAGATCCTCGTCGGGGAGCGGACGGTATCGCTCGTGCGGGGCGCGTTCGAGTTCGACGAGCCCCGATCGATCGAGGCGAAGGGCAAGCCCGAGGGCGTCGCATGCCGCCGCCTGATTCGCGCGCTCACCCTCATGCGGCCACGCGGGGTGCAAGGCCTGCACCGTGCCTTCGTGGGTCGGGGCGGGGAGATGGCGACGCTCGAGCGCACGTACGAAGAGGTCGTGGCGAGCGGAGCGCCTCGCCTCGTCACGATCCTCGGCGATGCCGGTGTGGGCAAGACCCGGCTCCTGCGCGAGTTCTGGCAACGGCTCGACGGCCGATCCCCGGAACCGCTGCGCCGGACCGGCCGGACCCTTTCCTACGGCGAGGGCGTCACGTACTGGCCGCTGGCGGAAGTGCTGCGTGAGCACTTCGCGATCGGGGAGAGCCAGCCCGCGTCTGACGTGCTCACTGCGCTCGGCACCCGCCAGATCCTGGGACTCACGCTGGGTCTGGATGTGGCGAACGGTCTGCACCCGCTCGCGGCGCGCGATCGCTTCCAGGACGCGTGGGTCTCCTTCCTCGAGGAGATCGCCGCCGAGCGGCCCCTCGTGGTGCTCATCGAGGACATCCACTGGGCGGAGGATCTCCTGCTTGACCTCCTGGAGAGACTCGTCTCCGACACGCAGGCTTCCGTGCTGTTCCTGGTGACGGCTCGACCCGAACTGCTCGACACCCGGCCCGGGTGGGGCGCGCGCCTTCCCGGTTCCACGCTCGCCCTCGACGCACTCTCGACCGACGAAGCCGCGGGCATGCTGGACGAACTGCTCGGCGGGACCCATCCACCGGACCTGCGTGCCCTCGTCGTGGGGCGCGCCGAGGGCAACCCGTTCTTCGTCGAAGAGATCCTCGGCACGTTGATCGATCTCGGATTGCTTGCCCACGACGGCGACGCGTGGACCCTGGCGGCGTTGCCCCCGGAGTTCTCCGTGCCGGACACCGTGCAGGCGGTGGTGGCAGCTCGGGTCGATCTGCTGCAAGCGGCGGACAAGCAGGGCCTCCAGGCGGCATCGGTGATCGGGCGGATCTTCTGGGCCGGCCCGGTGTACGAACTCTCGGACGGCGAACCGGATCTGCGTGCGATCGAGGAGCGTGACTTCATCCGGCGTCGCTCGGGTTCGTCGATCCCCGGCGACCGCGAGTACGCGATCAAGCACGCGGTGACGCGCGAGGTCGCCTACGGCAGCCTCCCCAAGGCCCGACGCGCGCAGATGCACGCGGCCTTCGCGCGATGGCTGGAGCGGACCGGGCAAGGCGGAGATGAGTTCGCGTCGCTCCTGGCACACCACTATGCGGAGGCGGTCCGGTCCGAGGATGAGGACCTCGCGTGGGCGGGGCGGGCGGCAGAGCTCGACGAGCTGCGCGAGCGGGCGCTCGCGTGGTTGCACCGTGCCGCGGACCTGGCGATCTCCAGGATGGAGATCGAGGACGCCTTAGCGCTGTTCCACCGCGCGGTCGACCTGGAGCCGGATGCGGCGGGCCGTGCAGCGTTGTGGCGTGCGATCGGTCGCGCGAACATCCTCAAGTACGACGGTGAGGCGTTCTGGGTCGCGATGAAGACCGCGCTTGAGGAGATCGAAGACCCGGCTTCGACCGCGGAGGTCTACGCGGACCTGGCGTTTCAGACCTCGCTGCGAGCGGGGATGTGGACGAGCATGCCCAGCGCCGACCTGATCGAGGGGTGGGTCGAACGGGCCTTCGAGGTGG
>JANMPG010000269.1:0-2105 GCA_031369745.1 Actinomycetes bacterium | reverse complement strand
GACGACCCAAGTCGGCGCCCAAGGGCACAAAACTCTCGCGCTTTAAGTACCGCGACCGTTAGACTTAGGCGCAGCATTCAACGCTGCAGTTGAACGCCCGGGAGTCTTCGCCCGCACCATGGCTCGGTGCGGAACGAAACGTGCGGTGTGCAAAGGCGGTCGGTGGCAGCGGGGCGGGCCCCGGAGGGTCCCACCCACACTCGGTAGGGGTCCGGTCGAGCACGGAGGCACGATCCCCTGGTCCGCTGGGAGAGACGTGCGCCTGGAGCTCCTGCAACACCGGCCTTCCCAGATTGATGGAACGGCGCCGCCCGCTGTCGGGGTAGTAGCGATCGAACGTCCGCCTGGGGACCCGAAGCCGGGTCGGGGTGCGACGTCGTCGTTCGGCTGGAGACAGGTGGCGCTCTTGCTGGCAGTAGCCGCATCGCTGCTCGGTCAGGGCGAGAGGTGCCGCGTCGACCCGAGGTTCCGCACGCCGAGCGCGACGCTGGCCACCTACTGGGAGTCGCTGCGCGAGGGCAATGCGTACGATGCGTGGGAGTGCCTGGTCGAGGGTCGCCACGATCTGCCCGTTCCCGGAATGCTGTGGTTCCTGCCGCCGACGGACGCGCTGTGGTTGGACGCGTTCCGCTCGTTGCCGGTCACCGCGGGCCGCGTGATGGTCACGTACGAAGTGCATTACCGCCCCAGCGGCGCGACGGACGAACGGTCGTTCAGGTCGGGAAGCGAGCTCGTGAGGATGCGCGGCGAATGGCGCATCGCCCAGCCCATCGGGCAGGCGAGCATGCCGGACTGGAAGCCCGTGCCCAGTCCGGTTGACATCTGATCGAATCGACTCCTAGGCTCCTGCGGCTCCGCTCCGCACCGCGACCGACCCGAGGCAATTCATGATGCGACCGCTGTTCCGTGTGCTCGTGGCCGCCGTTTTCACCACCCTCCTCGCGGCTCCTGCGCACGCCACCAAGTACGCCGGCGAGTTCATGAAGATCGCCGTCGGCGCCCGCGCCGTCGGCATGGGCGGGGCATTCGCGTCGGTCGCCGACGATGCCACGGCCCCGTTCTGGAACCCGGCCGGCATGGTGTACCTGCCTTACAAGGAAGGGTTCCTGCAGCACGCCGAGCAGTTCGGGAGCCTCGTCAACCACAACTTCGGGTCCGCCGTACTGCCGATGAAGGCGGACGGCGATCGGCGATCGGCCCTCGGCGTCGCGGTGACGATGGTAGGCGTGAACGACATCCCGATCACGCCGCGGCCCGGTGGGCTGCGCCCCGGCGACTGGCTGGACTACGGCACGGACAACGACCCGACCACCCCGGGCAACGGGCAGGGCAACGGCGTGTGGGATCCGGGCGAGCGGCTGCTGCTTACCTCCGACGACCTGTTCCTCGCCAGCAGCACCGACATGGCGCTCAACGTCTCGTACGCCCGTCAGCGCGGCAAGCACTGGGCGTTCGGCGGCACGGTCAAGTTCGTACGCCAGAGCATTCCCGACACGCTGCCGGGCGATCACGTCACGTCGTTCGGCGCCGGCCTGGACGCCGGGCTGCTCTACATGCCGAGCGACGCCGTCACGGTGGGTGTCGTTCTGCACGACGTCACCACCACCTACCTGTCATGGAGCAACGGGGTGCGCGAGTTCGTGGACCCGACGATGACGACCGGTACGTCGTTCAACTTCTTCCCGGCCGAACGCCACGCCCTGACGTGGGCCACCGACCTGGCTTGGAACTTCGACAACCGGCAGTTCGATGCGGAGCTCAAGCTCGGCCGCGTCACCGCCGACCTGCGCACCGGGCTCGAGTACTGGTATCGCAGCACGCTGGCGCTGCGCTCGGGTGTCAACGGCAAGGACCTCGCGTTCGGCGCCGGCGTGCGCTACCGGCACTTCGGCGTGGACTACGCCGCGTCGCTGCACCGGTTCTTCGCCGCGAACGACACGCAGTTCCCCGACGACAGGAACTTCGACGCCACGCACCTGGTGTCCGCGTCCATGAGCTGGTGAAGCGCGACGCCTCCTGACGGCGCGTTCCGCGTGTGCGGGGCGCGCCGTTCGCTTTTCGCCGCCGGCGCGCATTCGCGCGGGTCCAGCGCCGGCGTTCTTGAC
>JANMPG010000255.1:0-1506 GCA_031369745.1 Actinomycetes bacterium | reverse complement strand
CCCGCCGAGCGCAGCCGAGCTAAACGCCGCAAAGCGCAGCATCGCCGAGACCCTTGATCAGGCGGAGGTCGACGTCGCGGAGATCCACACGGCTCGCACGTTCGTGTCGGTGGCAGGCACGGGCACGACGATCGCCGCGATGGCGCTTGGGCTGGACCGATACGACCCGGAGGCCACGCACCGAACCTGGCTGTCCCTCGCCGTAGCCGAGGCGATCGTCGCGGACCTGGCCACGATGACCAATCTGCAGCGCGCGGCGATCCCCGTCATGGCACCGGGCCGCGGCGACGTCATCGTGGCTGGTGGCTTGATCCTGCTCGAAACGATGCGTCGGTTGGGCTTCGAGCGCACCCTCGTGTCGGAAACCGACATCTTGCACGGCCTCGCCCTGGATACGCTCGACGTTCGGTAACCTTTGCCCCCTATGCCCAAGCCTTCCCACGACCGTCATCTTGCAAAGAACGCGGAGCGCCGCCGCCAGGCGCGCCGCCGAGCGGACCGTAACAAGAAGGCCGCGCTCGGTGTTGGCGGCGCTATCGGCATCGTGTTGTTGATCCTTCTCGGTATCGCGCTGCTCTCCCGCAACGACGAGCCCACGACCGCGGGGGGCGCCACGCCGCTGCCAACCGTGTCGTCCACCGGCTCGGCGGCACCAGGGCCGACGCAGATCGGCACGGTTCCGCCTGGCGTGCCGGCGACGCAGGAGGTGGCGTGCGGTGCCCAGGTGCCAGCGGCGGCCGACGCGGCGAAGCCGCAATTCGACCGCGCGCCGACGCCCGACGAAGTGCTCCGCAAGGGCACCTCCTACACCGCGGTGGTCGAGACGTCGTGCGGCACGATCAAGATCGAGCTCGACGACAAAGCGGCTCCCCAGACGGTGGCGAGCTTCGTCTTCCTGGCCGAGCAGGGGTACTTCGACGGGCAGTTCTTCCATCGTGTTGTCGATTCGATCGACGTGGTGCAAGGTGGCGATCCGACGGGCGCGGGCAACGGTGGCCCGGGGTACTCCATCCCCGACGAGTTGACCGGCAGCGAGCACTACGCGCCCGGCACGGTCGCGATGGCCAACGCAGGGGCCAACACCGGGGGCAGCCAGTTCTTCTTGGTCACCGGGCCGCGCGGGGCGAACCTCGATGGCAATCCGGCCTACACGATCTTCGGCACCATGACCAAGGGCCTCGACGTCGCTACGCAGATCAACGGCCTGATGGCGACGAACGACGGTTCCTACGACGGCGCACCGACCGAGGCCGTGTACATCGACTCGGTGACGATCGAGCGCTCGAAGACCCCGTCGGCCTCACCGAGCCCGAGCCCGAGCGCCTAACGACGCACAGCCTCGGGCCTCAGAGTCGCTCGACGTGGGGCTCGTTGATGCCCACCGTGGCCCCGCGCGCATCGAAGACGAACTGCGCGGCCTGCACGATCGCGTGCACGTCGATCTGCGGGTGGGGCGTCAAGAGCACGACCGCATCGAACCCCGCAAGGGTCGCGGCGTCCGGCTCG
>JANMPG010000251.1:0-3415 GCA_031369745.1 Actinomycetes bacterium | reverse complement strand
GAATTGATTACCCTTGATGAGAACGGAACCGTGCTCGAACGAGTCCAGCTGCCAGTTAACTAACGGACGCAGTCGATCCGAAGGAGCGGTCGAGCGGCCCAAGCGCCGATCCGCCTAGAAGGGTCCCTAAGGCGAAGCCTCGAAACACACGATATTGACGTGTTCGTAACCGCGTACGTATGAACAAGAGGGCGGTCGTGGGCACGAGGAGCAGACACACAAGAATCGCACTTGTGGCCGTGGCCGGCGCCCTCGTCGGCGGGGTGGTTGCAGGGATGTTCGGACAGACTCAGCAATCCCTCGTCGCCGATTGCCTGTCCTGCGCGACGGACTGGAAGGCAACGATGTTCGGGGTCGAGCTCATGAGAGGGAGCGGTTCCTATCCGTATCCGGATTGGATTTTCGCCCTCTCTGGGGCTTTGGTGGAGCGGTGATAGGCGGCCTTGTAGGGCTGGCTGCAACGAGGCCGAGGGTACGTTCGCGTTCGGAGGTCCCAGTTTCTTAGGCCTTCCGCCACAGGAGCGGCTTCCCACTAGTCCGCGTCCACCAGCTCTTGCTCGCCGCAGAGCGCGATGAGTTCCTCTTCACCATCTTCGGGGCCGACGGATATCAAACGGTCGCCCGCGAGCAGGGTGAAGGTGCCGCGCGGCCGGTAGACCCAGCGGGCGCCGCGCTGGATCGCCAGCACGAACATGCCGGTGTCGGTCTCCACTTGCAGTTCGCGAAGGGACTTGCCGTCGGCGGGGGAGCCGGGCTGCACCATGGTCTCGGCGCTCGTTTCCTCTGTCTCTTCCAGCGCCATCTGCACGACCGGGTGAAGCGCCTCGCCGTGCTCGACGTACCAGGTCATGTCGCGTGCGGCGTCGCAGATCGACTCCGAGGCCGACGCGAGGCGGATCAAGCCGCGCAGCTCATCGACGTCGCGCGCCTCGGGAGCCGCGCGCAGGACCCAGCTTTCGAGCTCGTCTTCCAGCTCATCGGATCGCGCCTCGAGCACGCCGACCTCGGCGGCGAGCGCGCGGTTGTTGAACAGGATCGAGGCGTACGCGAGCCCCACGGCCGCTTCGCTGAGGTCCTTCATCTCCACCAAGATGTCGACCGCGCGGTCCAGTTCGGACAGTGCCGGTCCTTCGGACTCGGGAGCTTGTGGCATCGCGGGTGCGCCCGCGAGCTCGCGCGCAAGGTTCACGCCCTCTTCGGGGCCACGCACCAGCCACACGTCACCGGGGGTGACCGTGTCGTCGGGGCCAGGGTCGAACTCCCACCGGTGCTCGGAGCGGATCGCCATGATCCACATGCCCGTCTCGGTCGGCAGGGACAGATCGCGAAGCGACGTCGCCGCGGCCGGCGCGTTGTCTCGCACGCGGATGCGGGCGGTCATCTCGTCGGCATGACGCAGGTCGGGCCGCAGCGCGTCGGGGATGCCCAGGCGCGCAGCGATCACGCGGGCGATATCTGAGGCGGCGTCGCCGATCCGCTGGATCGCATCGGCGATCCACAGCACGCCCGCCATGCCTTCGGCGTCCTCGGGGCTGCGGGCCGCGAGCATCGCCATGATGCGGAGTCGGCGCAGTTGCTCGGCGGAGCGTTGATCCAGCCGCAGGACCTCTTCGGCGAGCTTGTCCTCGTTGAAGAACACGGCGGCGTACGCGAGATCGACCATCAGCTCGGACGCGTCTTTCAACTCGACGAGCAGGGCCTTGACGGTGTTCGGCGTGTCATCCATTTGGTAGCACTCCCGATGATGTCATGACGAGCAGCACGACCGCCACGCCAGCGAGGTCCATCACGCTGGTGATGATCGGTACGCCCTGGTTGTCTGGGTCCAATCCGAATCGATAGGTAACGACGGCGAGGTAGTACCCGGCCACGATCGTCACCGGCGTGATCAGCACGCCCGCGAGCAGCGTCGCGCTGATCAGGGTGAGCGGATCGGGCACGTTGGGAAGGCCCGTGGCCGTGCCGAGCGCCCACGCGACCGTTCCGATCAGCAGGAACACGGTGATCGACAACGCCGCGACGATCGTGGCGTCGACGATGGCGGGCACCTCGGGGCGGCCGCGCGGCGTGATCACACCGAGCTGCATCTTCGACGTGATGCGTGAGGAGAAGATGCCGCCGAGCGCGCCCGCCTGCGACACGAACGGTGGGATCAGCGCCAAGACGACCGGCACGGCGAACAGCTGTGAGGAGCGCGCCTGCTGCAGCTGTCCCGCCAACACATCCAAGATCGGCGTGAGCATGATCGTCGCGGTCATCTCCCAGATGATCTTGCGCACGATCTTGTCGTTGACCCGGTACGACGCGTAGATGCACGCCAACGCCAGCGTGAGCGACAGCAGGGCGATCACCGACGTGATCGAGCCATGTCCCAGCAACAACGTGGCGAGGAACAGGCTCGGCAGCGTCGTGACGTCACCGAGCGCGGTCACCATCGGCGTCGAGACCGAATCGAGGTCCCAGCCCAGGCGCGAGGATGCGGCCGACAACGCGATCGTGATCAGCAAGATCAGCCCGGAGCCGATCGCCCCGCCGATGACGGCGATGATCAGCAGTTGGCTGAGCGGGATCGACGGCTCACCCGCGATCGCGGACACGACGCGCGCGAGGATCGCGAGCCACAGTGCCGAGGAGAACGTGGTGAGCACCGCGACCACGACGTTTCGACGCAATACCCCACCGGGGCGAAGATCGATCGTCAGCAAGCCGGCGGCATCCGCGGTGCCCAAGCGAGCGCCGATCGCCCCGAAGATCGTGCCGCGCATGCCGACGGCGGCCGGGATCAAGACATACAGGCCGGGCAGCGACGCGAGGGTGCCGGTGAGGTGGGCGAGGGTTAGGCCGGCGCCGAAGCCGGCGGCCGTACTGAGGACGAGCGCGACCAAGCCCTGGCGAAGCGTCCGGGTCTCGGACCGCCAGTAGCCGAACAGCCGCTTCGCGCGACGTGCGAGGGCGCGACGCGGCGCCATCGGCACTCCTTCATCGGTCGTCCTCCGGGCGTCGTGGCCACATGGAAAGGCCCGGCAGGGCCTCGGGCAGTATGCCCCCGCGATCGGTGCGGGGCAACCATCGGGCGTGTGAGGGCTAGGTGACCCAGTCGCGGGTCACGAACAGCCAGAACGCGAGGCCGGCGTCGTCCCCGTAGTGGCGGAACCGCCGCTCGATCTGCACGTCGCTGGGTGGGCGTTTCTTGCCGGCGAGCCGTGCATAGGTCGGGCGCGTCCACGAATCGAGGATCAGCTTCGAGTTGCGGCCCAGCGTCATCATGACGTGCGCCGCGGCGTAGGGTCCGATCCCGGGCAGGGCGAGCAGTTGGCGCTCGACCTCTTCGTCGGGGATCTCGTCTCGCGTACCGGTGCCGAGCGCTTCGAGGTCCACCTCGCCAGTGGCAACGAGGTCGGAGATCCTCAGGAAG
>JANMPG010000226.1:0-5412 GCA_031369745.1 Actinomycetes bacterium | reverse complement strand
CTCGCCGGCGATCAACTCGAAGCCGTCACCCCCTGCTCGCACGAGCACGGGTTGGAGCACGCCGACCTCCCGGATCGACTCCGCCAGCGCCGCCAGCGACTCCTCGTCGAAGTGCTCGCGGGGCTGCTGATGATTCGGCCGGATCGCGGAAGTTGGTATCTCCTGGAGCCCGACCTCGTCGTTCGAGACGACGCCCGTCGGGATCAGCGCACCGAGACCTCTACCCAGCCCGCCGGGACGTGCCACGGCTCACCTCCTTGGCCAACTCGCGGTACGCGATCGCACCACGCGATGACGGGTCGAAGACGATGATCGGCTCTCCGAACGAGGGTGCCTCCGAGATCCGCACCGTGCGGGGGACCACCGTCCGGTACACCTTGGGCCCGAAGTGCTAGCGCACCTCGGCCTCGACCTGAACCGCGAGGCGTGTCCGGGCGTCGTACATCGTCAGCACGATGCCGCGCACGTCGAGCTCGGGATTGAGGTTCGACTTGACCAGCGCGACGTTGCGGAGGAGCTGCCCGAGGCCCTCGAGGGCGTAGTACTCGCACTGGATCGGAACGATCAGCTCCTCGGCCGCAGTCAGGGCGTTCACTGTGATCAGGCCCAGAGAGGGGGGGCAATCGAGGAAGATGAAGTCATACACGCCGTCACCGACCGGCTCGAGAGCTCGCTTCAGCCGTCCTTCCCGGGAGAACTGACTTACGAGCTCGATCTCGGCTCCCGCCAGGTCGATCGTCGAGGGGATGGCGTGCAATCCGGGAACGGGGGAGTGGACGATCGCATCGGTGACCGGAGCCTCTCCCACGATCACGTCGTACGCAGTGACCGAGCGCTCCTCGTGTCGGATGCCCATCCCGGTGGAGGCGTTGCCCTGCGGGTCGAGGTCCACGACGAGGATGCGATACCCGATCTCTGCCAAGGCCGCGCCGAGGCTCACCGCGGTCGTGGACTTTCCGACACCACCCTTCTGGTTCGCGATCGCCACGATTCGGGCGGAACCGGGCACCTTAGGAACTTCGGGTTTGGCCTGCTTCTTCGACCGCGCGCGCGGCTTCGCTGCGCTCGTGGCTGAACGAGCGGACGACGAAGTGGGGCGGGAAGAAGGCTTAGTCACTGCCGGCCCATGATAACCAGGGGTCCCGACTCCGCAAGGTCCGTACGGGTGGAAACTCGCCAAGAAATGGCCATCGCGTCGAGATCTTGCTCAGCGAAGCCCTGGCCGGCCCAATAGACAGCGAAGCCTCCGACGCGCAACAGGGGTTCGGCGGCCGCCCAGGTCCCCGTTGGGGAGGACAGGGCCCGAGCGACACACACGTCGAATGCCCCCTTCGGAAGTTCCTCCGCACGCCCGAGGACGACCTCAACGTTTGCCAATCGCAGATCGTCGACGACCGACTCCAGGAAGGCCACACGACCACGTCTTGGCTCTACGAGTACGCAGAGACACCCAGGCAGCAAGATGGCGATCGGTATGCCCGGGATACCTGCCCCGGAGCCGAGATCGGCGACAGCGAGACCCTCCCCGGAGATCTCGGCTGCACCCCGCGCCCCGTCGAGCACGTGTCGCTCCCAGAGTCGATCCGCGTCCGCCGCGCTGATGATTCCGCGGGGGATCGCTCGTTCCTTCAACAGTGCGGTGTAGGCGCTTAGGGCGTCCAACTGGCCCGGCAAGACGGAGAGTCCCAGGTTCCTCAGGTCGGTCGCCCAAGCCTCATGTTTCACGTGAAACATCCTCATCGGGGCTCGGGGGGGTCTTGGCGGGTCAGTCGGGAAGAACCACGACGAAGCGGCCCGGATCCTCACCTCGCGACTCCGTGGTCACGCCCTCGATACCGGCCACGGCATCGTGGGCGATCTTACGCTCCAACGCGTCCATCGACTCGAGGGGCTCTTCGGATCCAGTGTCCAGCACCCGTTCCGCGGCCTCGCGCGCGATCTCTTCGACCCTGCTCGTGCGACGCTTGCGGTAGTCCTCCACGTCGACCAAGACCCTGATCCGCTGGTCCAGGCGATGCCCCACGACCTGTCTGGATAGCTCCTGGATAGCGTCAAGCGTCTGACCGTGGCGTCCGATCAACAGCGACATGTCTTCCGGGTCGCCGTCGACGATGTCGACGTACACGCGCCCGCCATGCTCCACAGGCTCGGCGATGGCGTCGATATCCATCTTCGACAACAGCTCCTCCACGAAGTCGGCGATCGCATCGGCCTGCTCTTCAACGTCGATGCTCTCGTCTCGCCTATCGTCGGACATCGCGGTCCTCCCTGTTCAATTCTTCTTCTTCTTATTGGGCTTGAGCTGATTCCCGGGTTTGGCTGCCTTCGAGGACTTGCCGGCTCCAGGTTTGGAACTGGGCTTCGGCGTTAGCTTCTTGCCGGCCTGATTCGACTTGCTGGGCGGCTGCGGCGTTTTCTTAGCCTGATCTTGCTGGGTCTTGGCCGCCTCAGCCTTATCGTTCATCCAGCCCATGATGCCCTTTCGTTGCGGTCCACCGGCAGCTATCTTGGCACGCTGTTCCGCCATGCGTCGATCGAGAGCCTCAGGGCCGATATGGCCAGCACGAAGCATGAACGCCTGCTGGCCGATCTGTAGCGCGTTCGACGTGGTCCAGTACATGATCAACCCGGCGGGGAACGCCCAGCCCCACACCCCGTACATCAGCGGCATGTACTTCATGATCGCTTGCTGCGAGCCCGATTGAGCGCTCGGCGGGCTCGCCTTGCTCATCTGACGCTGCTGGAAGATGGCTGAACCCAGCATCAGAAGGAGCAGGACCACGTACGGGATGACGTCGGGGAACTTCTTGTCCCCGCAGTTCAGTGTCGGCTGTGTGACGGCATCGAACGGCAGTGGCTGCTCCCCGGTCCCCAGGATGGGCGCACCCGCGGGAAGGGGCTGACCCTTGGTGTCCTTCAGAACCACCTGGGTGCCGGCGCCGCTGAGCGCGCACTGCAGGTTGACCGAAAGGAAGTCCAGGTCCTGATGCATCAGGACATCTTGAAACAGCGTGCTGTCCTCGGGCAGGTGGCTGTTCTGGACGATGTAGGCGGTCGCGCCTCCCTCGGGCGGTGCGGTCGGCGCAAGACCGGGCGGACGGATAACCGCGTACATCGCGAACAGGAACGGCAGCGTGAGGAGCATCGGGAGGCAGCCACCGAGCGGGTTGACGCCGGCCTCTTTGTACAGCTTCATCGTTTCTTCCTGCTGCTTTTGCTTGTTGCTCTTGTACTTCTTCTGCAGGTCTTTGATCTTGGGCTGCAGCGCCTGCATGTGCTGCATGTTCTTGATCTGCTTGAAGCCGAACGGCAGCAGGAGCAGCCGGATGATCAACGTCACGATGATGATCGTCAGCGCGTAGTTGGGAACCACGTTGAAGACCTGCGCCATGCACCACCCAAGACCGTCGAGCAGGCTCTGCCAGATCTCGATCGCTACCATCGCCGCTCTACGCTCCTGTCATCGTGTGATCGACCTGTATGACCGCATCATGCAGTGCAACCCGTTCGGGCACCGTATCGATCCCGCCGTGCCCGAACGGGTTGCAGCGCAATATCCTCCAACCGGATAGCGCGACTCCTCGGATCGCCCCATGCCGGCGGATGGCGTCTTCGGCGTACTGGCTGCAGGTCGGATGGAATCGGCACTGACCGCCGAAGGCACCCGAAAGCGTGACTCGATACAGGCGAACGAGCGCGATCAAGGTGATCCGTATCGGGGCTCCCCCCCACCAGACAGCTTGGCGAATGACCATCATCGGTTTTCGTTCCTGCTGGTCAGGAGGTTCGTCATCTCGCTCACTAGGTCTTGGGTTGTGGCTGTGCGGATCGCCGCTCTCGCCACCAGGACGGCGTCGGAACCCGGCGCCAAGGCTGCTACCTGCGGCCACGCGGCCCGCAGCACCCGTCGCGCTCGGTTCCGTTCCACAGCCCCTCCGAGACGCTTTCCCGCAACCACGGCCAGTCGCTCAGGGCCGGGGGCGAGAAACACTACCACTCGATTTCCATGGGACGAACGGCCTTCGTCGAGGATCCGTCTGATCTCCAGCGAGCGCACCTCACTCGCCGTTTCTGCAGGTCAGACGGCCAGGCGAGCGCGGCCCTTGCGGCGACGCGCCCCTAGGATCGATCGCCCGGCCCGGGTACGCATGCGGTGGCGGAACCCGTGCACCTTCGCTCGACGGCGGTTGTTCGGTTGAAACGTACGCTTGCCCTTGGCCATGGGTGACAAACCTCACTCGACGCGACAGCCGGCGGGATCGCCGGCGGGACGAGTATACGGGCGAGCATCATCGCTGGACAAAGGGCTTGACAACAGAAAGTGCGTCAAGACCCCTGTTCTCGCGTGAAGTGTGGAAAACCACCGTGCTATCGTCCCGACCGCCTTCCCCCGGGCACGCGAAGGTTCGCGAGTCGATCCAAAGGAGACCCTTCCCCCCGAACGGGTTTTCCACTTGTGTGGAAAGGTGTTGTGGAATAGGTATGGAGTCCGTTGCTCGCGATACTGCCGCGCTCGAAGCGTGGTCGGGAGTCCTCGCCCGAGCTCGTGC
This sequence comes from Actinomycetes bacterium, assembly GCA_031369745.1. Classification (GTDB taxonomy): domain Bacteria; phylum Actinomycetota; class UBA4738; order UBA4738; family HRBIN12; genus AC-51. Next base: position 862 of record JANMPG010000226.1, on the reverse strand, counting down.
GGAACTTCAGGACACGACGATCGTGATGTGGTTCGCCGACGTGAAGCCGGTGTCCCTCGACCATCAAGTGCTGACCTTGTCGGTGCCCAGCCAGCTCGTCCGTGAACGACTGCAGCACAACCATCTCTCTTTGATCGAAGAGGCGGCAGAGCTGACCTGCGGCCACCCCGTGAAGATCGACCTTCAGATCGACGAGGACATGCGCCATGCGATGAGCGAGCCCGCCGACATCGCGACGGAATCGGTCGTCGCGCCGGCGCTTCGCACCACGTCGCCCGCGGCGGCGGCCAACCTCGGAGCTCCAGGACTGCCGTTTCCCAACTACACGTTCGATGCATTCGTGCCGGGCGCGTCCAACCGCTTCGCACATGCCGCAGCGATGGCGGTCGCAGAAGCGCCGCCGTCGACCGCGTACAACCCGTTGTTCATCTACGGTGGCGTCGGCCTCGGCAAGACACACCTGTTGATCGCCGTCGGACATCACATGTACCGGTTGAATCCCGGTATCCGTGTGAAGTACGTCACCTCCGAGCAATTCCTGACCGAGTTCATCAAGGCGGTCCGCGAACGGCAGAGCGATCGGTTCCGCCAGCGTTTCCGTGAGGTCGATGTGCTGCTGGTCGACGACATCCAGTTCCTTGCCAAGCGCGAGGAGACGCAGACGGAGTTCTTCCATACGTTCAACCACCTCCATGGCAGCGGGAAGCAGATCGCGATTGCATCCGACCGGCCGCCCCACGAACTCTCCGGCCTCGAGGAGCGCTTGGTAAGCCGGTTCCGCTGGGGCTTGTGCGTCGACGTGCAGCCCCCCGACCTCGAGACGAGGATCGCGATCTTGCAGGTTAAGGCCGAACGTGAGCGC
>JANMPG010000170.1:0-10329 GCA_031369745.1 Actinomycetes bacterium | reverse complement strand
CCGTCCCACCTGCGGGATGCGGCCGGCGACCAGGTGGTCGAGCCAAGTCTGCGCATCCGGTCCGCTCACTTCGTAACGCGTGTACTGCGCGATCTCGTAAGCGCCCACCGCGGTCCGTACCGCCGCAACCTCTTCGCCCACGATCGGCTCGGCGTTGGATCGGCCCAGGGTGTCGGTCTCGACGAAATCGGGCGCAGGGGCGTAGTAGAGCGGGACCTCGAGCCCCCAGTTCACCGTGAATCGAGCGCCCTCGGCAAGGAACTCGTCGTAGCAGGGAGTGGTCTTCAGTGGTCTGCCGGCTGGGAGCTCCTCGTTCGGGTAGGCCATGACGAACCGGCGTGCGTAGAACTGCGCGGTCGTGTCGCGCAGGTAGCGATCCTCGGAGGCGTAGGGGCCGAAGCGCGCGACGTCCATGCCGAACACGTCGTAGCCGGGGTCGCCGTCGACGATCCAGTTGGCGAGGGCCAACCCGACGCCCGCGCCTTGCGAGAATCCGGCCATGACGCCACACGCGGCCCAGTAGTTGCGGATGCCCACCACCGGCCCAACGAGCGGGTTCCCGTCGGGGGTGAAGGTGAACGCGCCGTTGACCCACCGCTTGATCCCGATGTCCTGCAGGATCGGGAAGCGCTCAAAGCCGATCGACAGCTCCGGCATGATCCGCTCGAGCTCTTCGGGGAACAGCGTGCGACCGAAGTCCCAGTCGGCGCCTTCGACCATCCAGTGCCGCGGGTTCTGTTCGTAGACGCCAAGGAGCACACCGTTGCCTTCGCGTTGCAGGTACGTGAAGCCTTCGAGGTCGGTGACCGCGGCCATCTCTCCTTCGATCGCGGCGACCTCGGGAATCTCATCGGTCACGAGGTAGTGATGCGGCATCGGCACGAGCGGGTGGTCGACGCCGACCATGTTGCCGACCCGGCGCGCCCACAGCCCCGCGGCATTCACGACGTGCTCGGCGGTGATCGTGCCGTGCTCGGTCTCGACGCTCCACTCGCCGCTCGGCAGCTGCGTGAGCGACCGCACGCGGTTGTGCTCGATCACCTCGGCCCCGCGCGTGCGAGCGGCGATCGCATAAGCGCGGGTTGCACCGTTGGGGTCCAACGTGCCTTCGAGCGGATCGAACAGAGCTCCGAGCACGCCGGTCGGGTCGATGAGCGGAACCATCTCGACGGCTTCCTCGGGTGTGAGGAGGTAGGCGTCGGTGTCTTGGGTGCGCAGCCATTGGAGCTCGGACTGCAACCAACGCCAGCGCTCGGGCGTGCCGGCGAGCTCCATGCCGCCGCTCATGTGCAGCCCGACGCTTTGCCCGCTCTCTTCCTCCACCTGCGGGTAGAGGCCGATCGTGTACTTCTGCAGCGCGGCGACGCGCGTGTCGCTGTTCATCGCGTGGAAGCCCCCGGCGGCGTGCCAGGTGGAGCCGGCGGTGAGCTCTTCGCGTTCCAGCAACACGACGTCGGCCAAGCCCCGAAGGGTCAGGTGATACAGCACGCTGACGCCGACGATCCCGCCACCGATGACGACGACCTGATACCGATCCTTCACGGGTGAACCGCCTTGTGAGCAGGGGATACGGGCGCGAGGGAGTGTATCCGGGCGGAGCCACGCTCGGGTCGGCGACGAAGTGACTCATGGTCGCATCGTGGGTCGGTCGGGGCTGGATCGATCATGATGTCGGCGACATGGATGCGCTGACGAAGCCGAACGCTGGGCCCGGGTTGTCGCTGGCGACCGTGCCCGAGCCCACGATCGGGATCAACGACGTGTTGATCCGTGTGGAGCGCACCGGCATCTGTGGGACCGACCTGCACATCGCCGACTGGAACGAGTGGGCGCAGGGCGCGGTGAAGACTCCGCTGGTGGTCGGCCACGAGTTCGTCGGCGAGGTGGTCGACGTCGGCTCCAACGTCAGCGACTTCCACCCCGGGGGCCTGGTCTCGGGGGAGGGTCATGTCGTCTGCGGGCGATGCCGCAACTGTTTGGCGGGGCGGCGACACCTGTGCGCGCAGACTTCGAGCGTGGGGGTCGACCGTGCCGGGGCGTTCGCGGAGTACATCGCGCTGCCGATGACCAACGTCTGGCACCATGATCCGGCGATCGACCACGACGTGGCCGCGATCTTCGATCCGTTCGGCAACGCCGTACATTCCGCGCTGCAGTTCCCGGTGCTCGGTGAGGACGTGCTGATCACCGGGGCCGGGCCGATCGGGCTGATGGCGTGCGCGGTCGTGCGTCACGCCGGCGCACGACATGTGGTCGTGACCGACGTGAACCCGCATCGGTTGGCGCTCGCCGAGAAGCTCGGCGCCACCCGGGCCGTCGATATCGGCGAGACCTCGATCGCCGACGCACAGCGCGAGCTCGGCATGCGCGAAGGCTTCGATGTCGGCCTGGAGATGAGCGGCAACCCCGACGCGATGCACGACATGCTCGTCAACATGTGCCACGGCGGCAAGATCGCGCTGCTCGGCCTGCCCGATCGCCCGTTCGCGATCGACTGGAACGTGGTGATCCACGACATGATCACGATCAAAGGCATCTATGGCCGGGAGATGTATGAGACCTGGTACATGATGACCGTGATGCTGCAGGCCGGGCTCGATGTTGCTCCCGTCATCACGCACCGGTTCCACTACACGCAGCACGAAGAGGCGTTCGAGGCGGTGCGCTCGGGCGACGCGGGCAAGGTCCTGCTGTATTGGCGGGAAGAACCGTGATCGAGGACGTTCGCAGCCAACTCGACGGCGAGATCGATGCGATCCGCGAGGCAGGCACCTACAAGAGTGCCCGGGTGCTCACGACCCCGCAGGGTCCGCACGTCGGCATGCCCGGCCGTGCGGGCGAGCAGATCGTGAATCTGTGCGCGAACGACTATCTGGGGCTCGCGAACCATCCCGACGTGGTCGCCGCCGCCCACGAGGCGCTCGATCGCTGGGGTTTCGGCGTGGCCTCCGTACGCTTCATCTGCGGCACGCAGCAGTTGCACACGGACCTCGAGACCGCGCTGACCGAGTTCCTCAGAACCGAGGACACGATCTTGTACCCGTCGTGCTTCGATGCGAACGGCGGGCTGTTCGAAACGCTCCTGAACGATCAGGACGCGGTGATCTCGGATGCGCTGAACCACGCGAGCATCATCGACGGGGTCCGGCTGTGCAAGGCCAAGCGCCTGCGGTTCGCCAACGGCGACATGGACGAGCTGGAGCGGCGGTTGCAGGACGCATCCGGCGCGCGGCGAACGCTGATCGCGACCGACGGGGTGTTCTCGATGGACGGCTACATCGCCGACCTGCCAGCGATCTGCGACCTGGCGGAGCGATACGGCGCGATGGTGATGGTGGACGACTCACACGGCGTCGGGGTCTTGGGTGCGAGTGGGCGCGGCACGCCTGAGCACCACGGGGTCGCCGATCGAATCGACATCGTCACGGGCACTCTCGGCAAGGCGCTGGGGGGCGGGGGCGGGGGCTACACGAGCGCGCGACACGAGATCGTCGCGCTGCTTCGTCAACGCTCGCGCCCCTACCTGTTCTCCAACAGCATCACGCCGGCGGTGGCGGCGGGGTCGCTGCGTGCGGTCGAGCTGCTGTCGGCTTCGACCGAACTGCGGGATCGACTGGAAGCCAACACGACGCTGTTCCGCTCACTGATGGCGGCCTCAGACCTCACGGTGCTGCCGGGCACGCACCCGATCGTGCCGGTCATGATCGGCGCCGAGCAGCTGTTGGCTCCCATCGCAGAGCGCGTCTTCGCCGCCGGGTTGCACGTCGTTGGGTTCTCCTACCCGGTGGTGCCGATAGGGACCGCTCGCATCCGCACCCAGGTATCTGCCGCGCACAGCGAGGAGGATCTGCGGTTCGCGGCCGCGACGCTGTCCAGCGTCGCGGCAGAGGTGCTGGCGTCCAGCGGGTGAGCGATCGGAGGGGAGTCAGTCCCGGTCGTGCAGTAGCGTCAGGAGCATGACCGTCGGTTCCTCGGCAACCAACGAATGCGGAGTGCCCGATGCCATATGGATCCAGGTGCCCGGCCCGGCGACCAGTGTTTCGTCCTCGACGTCGAACCGGAGCCGCCCCGTGAGCACTTGCACGACGGCGGGTCGAGAGGCCGTGTGCTCTGTCAGACCCTCGCCCGTATCGAGCCCGAATGCCGTGACGTCCATCTCGTCGTCGCGGTAGACCACTTTGGATACCACCGTGCCGGGCTGGATCGCGACCGCGTCCCCGACGTCGCCGATGATCGTGTGCGCCATGTCAGCCTCCGATGTCCCGCCCAGGCTAACGCCGGGGCACTGGAGGGGGCCGGTCAGCCTGCGCTGTTGCCCCCGTCGACCGGGAGAGCGGCACCCGTGATGAAGCTGGACTCGTCACTGGCGAGGAACAACACGGCCCGCGCGATCTCGTCGGGCTCGCCCATCCGCGCGATCGGTTGGCCGCTGGTGGCACCGGCGACGTAGGACTCCCACGACACGCCCTGATTCCGTGCATCCTCGTACTCCATCGGCGTCTCGGTGTCACCCGGACACACGGCGTTCACGCGGACGCCTTGCGGGCCGTGGTCGAGCGCCATGGCCTTGGTCATCAAGATCATGCCGCCCTTGGCGGCGCAGTACGCGACGGCACGCGGCCCGCCGACGAGCCCCCAGCCCGAGCTGCAGTGCACGATCGAGCCGGCGCCCTTGGCGATCATGTGCGGTAGCGCCGCGCGCGACATCAGGTATGCACCCTTCAAACTGGTGTCCACCTGGGCATCCCATTCGTCCTCGTCGCAGCCGAGGATGTCGTTCGCGACGTAGACGCCGGCGTTGTTGAACAACACGTCGACCCCGCCGAAGGCTTCGACGGTCGCGTCGACCGCGCTTCGGCAGTCCTCGGCCCGGCGAACGTCGGAGCGCAGGAAGATGCCCCGGCGGCCCGCCGCGGTGATCTCATCGACCACCTGCGCGCCGCGCTCCTCGTTTCGCCCGGTGATCGCGATGTCGGCGCCTTCGTGTGCGAACACAAGCGCGGTGGCTCGGCCGATGCCCGACGTGCCACCCGTGATGATCGCTGTCTTGCCCTCGAGTCGTCCCATAACCGGGATGCTAGATGGCGCGGCGCAGAGTCGCACGATGGCCCTGCTCGCAGGCTCTCGGTCGGGAGACGATCGCACCGGAGCTAAGCTCCCTGGATGGCCGCCCCCGAGCAGTTCGACCTGGTGGTGATCGGGGGCGGTGCTGCGGGTGAGAAGGGCGCGGCGCAGGCCGCGTACTTCGGCAAGCGGGTCGCGGTGATCGAGCGTCGCACGGAGCCCGGCGGTGCCACCGTCCACACGGGAACCCTGCCGTCCAAGACCCTTCGGGAAGCGGCCTTGTTCCTGTCGGGCTACCGGCAGCGCGATCTGTACGGGGTCTCGGTCGAGGTCTCGCGAGACCTCGAGGTCGCATCGTTGATCGAGCGCAAGAACGCCGTTCGCGAGCTGGAGACCGATCGCATGCTCGCGAACCTCGCTCGTCACGACGTGGCGTTGGTGCACGGTTCTGCGCGGCTGATCGACGCGAACACGGTCGAGGTGGTCGATGACGGGTCGCGTCGGCTCATCGGCGATGTCGTGTTGATCGTGACCGGCTCGAGTCCGTTCCGCCCGCCCGGCATCCCCTTCGACGATCCGGACGTGCACGACTCCGACAGCATCCTGGAGATCGACCGTCTACCCGCGTCGCTCGCCGTGCTCGGCGGCGGCGTCATCGGGTGTGAGTATGCGTCGATGTTCGCGGCGCTGGGCACCGACGTGCATCTGGTCGAGCGGCGCACGCCCTTGTTGTCGTTCCTCGACGCCGAGGTGGTGGATCGCATGGTCGCGGGTATGCGGGACCTCGGCGTGACGTTCCATTTGGGTGAGCGGGCCGAAACCGTGGCGCGACGCGACGGGCGGCTCGTCTGCACGCTGCCGGGCGGCGGCGAGATCGCGGCCGAGAAGGTACTCGTGGCCGCCGGCCGCGTCGGCAACACGGACGGACTCGGACTTGCCGCGCTCGGCGTGGAAACCGACGAGCGCGGGCGGATCGTCGTGGACGGTACATTCCGCGCGTCGGTCCCCGGCGTGTATGCGGCCGGTGACGTGATCGGTTCCCCCGCGCTCGCCTCGACGTCCATGGAGCAAGCCCGCGTGGCCGTGTGTCATGCGTTCGGCTTCGCCTACAAGCAGGAGGTGTCGAGCCTGCTGCCGTTCGGCGTGTATACGATCCCGGAGGTGAGCAGCGTCGGGATGTCGGAGGACGAGGCCGCGGCTCGCGGCGTCGACGTGGTGGTGGGGCGCGCGTCGTTCCGCGACAACGCGCGCGGTGCAATCATCGGGGATCGGGACGGCATGACGAAGCTCGTGTTCGAACGCGCGACGCGGCAACTGATCGGCGTTCACTGCGTGGGGGAGCGCGCGTCCGAGCTCGTGCATGTCGGGCACGCCGTGATGACCCTGCACGGCACCGTCGAGACCTTCATCGACATGGTGTTCAACTACCCGACACTGTCCGAGACCTACAAGTACGCGGCCTACGATGCGCTGGCCGAGCTGGGTCCCCGCTAGGTCTCAGCCGCCGAACCAGCGAGCGCGCCGGCTCGACGCGAACTCCGCCTTCTCCGCCGTGGTCGCTGCCGACGGTGGAGCGAAGGTCCCGGTCGGATGACCCGGCGTCGAGAAGAAGTCGACGTCGACGCGGGCAACTCCTTGGTCGCCGAACTCGATGTAGCACGAGCCGGTGCCGTCGTAGCCGGCGGGCGTCGCCTCCTCGCGGATACGCGCGATCAGGTGGTCGGCCACGACCCGCGCCTGCACCTCCGCGAACACGCCGGCTTTGGGCGTGCCCACGCTCGTGACGTCGCCCACCGCGTACACGCCTGGGAATCGCGTGGCCAAGGTCGAGGGATCGACGGGCACCCACCCGTCTTGGGTCATCCCCGATGCCTCGACCACATCGGGCACGCGATGCACGGGGACGCCCAAGAACAGGTCGTAGGGCAGGCGCCGGTCGTCGCCGAGGACCGCTTCGCGCGCGTCGGCGTCCAGCGACGCGACCACGGTGTCGGGTATGAACTCGATGCCGCGCTCGGCGAACGTCGCCAGGATCGCCGTCGAGGTATCGGGTGACGGCGGGATCGGTGTGCCGAAGGGGATCACGACCTGGATCGTGACGGCGTCGCGAACCCCCCGTTGGCGCAGGTACTGGTCGAGCAGGATCGCGGCTTCGCTCGGCGCCGGCGGGCACTTGAACGGCGAGCCGCACACCCCGACGATCGCAGCGCCCGATGTGAACGACGCCAAGGCCTCGCGGAGCTGCTCGGCGCCGGTCACCGTGTAGAACTCGTTGCCTGCCGCAGCCAGCCCCGGGGTGGCGTCCATGTCGAAGTCGGCGCCGAGCGCCACGACGAGCACGTCGGTCTCGTAGGTGTCGAGGTCCGTCACGACACGGCGGGCCACGGGGTCGATCGAGGTGATCGTCTCCTGCCGGAATCGCACGTGTGGAGTCGTGATGTCGCGGTACTGCAGCCGCACGGCGTCGGGCGCCTTCTTGCCGAACATCACGTCGAGCTTGGAAAAGCCGAACACGAACGAATCCGCGCGATCGATCAGCATGACCTCGACCTGATCGCCGAGTTCCTCGGACAGGCGCGTCGACAGCTCCAAGCCGCCGAAGCCAGCACCGAGGACGAGGACAGAGGTTGCCATCGCCCAAGGATAGGCGCCTGCAGGGCGCGGCGTGCGCTTTCGACTACAGTCGCGCGAACAACCACGAAGGGACTCGGATGCGCACGAAGCTCGTACTTGCCGGGATGCTGGTGGTTCTCATCGTCGTCCCGACGACCGCAGGGGCGAGGTCGCCGATCCGAGGAGCCTTCCCCGGATCCAACGGCAAGATCGTCTTCGCGACCTTCCAAGGCGACAACGAGATCTACCGGATGAATCAGAACGGTTCCGGGCTCGTGCAGCTGACCGACAACGCCGTGTCCGACGCATCTCCTTCCTGGAACGCGCAAGGCACGCGCATCGCGTGGATCCGTAACAATGCTGTTTGGACCATGCGCGCCGATGGCACCGGCAAGCGCCGTGTGACGCACACCGACCGGAACGAATACGGGGTTTCCTGGGCGCCGTCGGGCGGTCGACTCGTGGTGGTGCGCGACACGGGGTTCTACGACCTGTTCGTGATCGACCTTCAGGGCAGAACCATCACGCGACTGACCAAGGGCGATGGGGACAACACCGACCCGTCGTGGTCACCCGACGGCGGACTCATCTTGTTCACCGGGGACCCGGGCGGCAACCAGGTGTTCACGGTCCGACCTGACGGAACGCAGCGTACCCAGCTCACATTCATGGCCGGCCCGACCTACGCCGGCACGTGGCACCCCTCGGGGCGCCGGATCGTGTTCATGGCCAACACCACCGGCAACTACGAGCTGTGGCGCATGCGGCGAAACGGCAACGACGTGACGCAGCTCACGAACAACACGTGGGAAGACGAGCAGCCCGCCTACTCGCCCGATGGGACGTCGCTCGTGTGGATCGACAACTTCGATGGCGACTACGAGGTCGTGAGCGCCTTGGCGTCGAGTCCATCGGGCGCGAAGCAGCTGACGAACAACACGGACGGCGATCAGGCCCCCGACTGGCAACCGACGTAGTCGGGGTGCCGGTTATCGCTCGGACACACGGCTGCGGAACAGCATGTCGCAGTCGATGCACTTCATATTGACGCGTGCGGCCGGGCCAGCATGGGCGAAGGGCTGGGTGTGCCCCGAACCGCAGCGCGGACACTCGGGACGTGGGCGCGGGTCAGGGTGGGACGAGACGGCTTCCTTGGGAGCGTTGTCTTCTACCACGACCGCCATCGTAGTCTGAACTCCAGGATGGTGGGTCCGATGACGCTTGAACCTGAACAGCTGCTGGGCAAGGCCCGTCGCTACACCGCGGCTTGGTGCAGCATGGATCCGGCTCAGGTTGCGGCGCACTACACGACCGATGGCTCGCTCACGATCAACGCAGGTGCGCCTTCGGTGGGGCGGGAGGCGATCACCGCGACCGCGGCGAGTTTCTACGAGGCGCTGCCGGACATGCAGGTACACATGGACGATGTGGTCGTGGCCGATGACCGCATCGAGTTTCACTGGACCTTCACCGGTACCAACACCGGACCTGGTGGCGCGGGCAAAGCCGTGCGGGTCAGCGGGTACGAGGAGTGGACGCTCGACGACGACGGTCTGATCGTCGCATCACAGGGCCATTACGACGCCGACGAGTACGCCCGCCAGCTCGAACACGGCGTGTAGTCACGCGGACGAGCCGGCGTGGCGTGGTTCGAACTCGTCGCAGGTGGCCTTCGCCTCGATGACGCCGCGCACGTACTTGCACGAACCGAGCGGAAGCCTCGGGAACATCCACATGCACTCGGCGCACGACACCGCCGGTTTGGGCGCGGGCCGGTAGTTCGCCTCCTGTTTCGACAGTCCCCAGGTCTTGGGCGCCATCTATGCGAGGAACGCGTCGACCCCGTACGCGTCGTCGGTCGTGAGCCACATCTCGGCGATCTTGCCGTCGCGGAAGTGGCAGACGAACATATCGTTGGTGTCGAGGGTCTCGTCGCCCCGCTTGTAATGCGAGCGTTGCATGATGACGCCGTGCTCGTCATCGGCGAAGTACGCGTGCGGCTCGAAGGTGTACTCAGGCGCTTTCTCCATGAAGCGCGCGAACACCTCCATGAACTGGTCCTTGCCCTTGTACACACCCGCGAGCGAACTCTTGCCAGGCATGTTGGCAACGATGTCGTCGGCGAACTGACCGAGGAACCCCTCGATGTCGCCGCTCATCTGCGCCTGGTCCGCGTCGCGCAGCACCTTCTCGTTCGGATGCATCTGCACCCCCCTTTCCCTTCGTTCGACCCTATCCCCCGTCCTGTGACGTGCGCAAGCGGGGGGGCGGTCGCGTTACGACGTGGCGAACGTGTCGCGAACGCTCGCGGGCGTCCACGGGCCGGCACCGGTGGGGCGACGAACGCCCGCCCGATTGAGCTCGTCGGCCATCTCCTGCAAAGACAGGTGCTCGCGGATCATGCGGCTGATGCGGTCGCGCCACGCGAAGTCCTCGCTGTTGCACAGCTTGTGCGCGAGTCGCACGTTCCAGGGGTCCTTGTGACCGCCGTTGGACTTGAGGATCGGGTAGTGATCGATCGTCGGGTCCCAGTCCGAGTTGGGTATCGGCGGTTTGGGGAAGTAGGAGCGCCCCCGATCGCAATAGCATTTCGGGGTCTCGCACTTCAGCTCGAGCAGCTGCCCGTCGCGGGCCATGACGTGCAAGACGCCG
>JANMPG010000163.1:0-3132 GCA_031369745.1 Actinomycetes bacterium | reverse complement strand
GGCCGGCGAGCAAGAAGGCCGCGTCCGACCCGATCGAGCCCACCAGTATCGGCGCGAGGATCGACCCGAGCGCGAGCGCGGCCATCGCCAGCCCCTCCTGAACTCCAAAGACGCGGGCCAGCACATCGTCGTCGACGCTTCGTTGGAGCAGCGTCCTGGACGTGACATCGAAGAAGCTCTTGCCGACGCCGGCCACCCCGAGCAAGACCACCGCAGCCGCCGGTCCATTCGCGAACGCGACGAGCGCGATGGGCACGCCGATCCCCAACACACCGAGGAAGAACGCCGACGAGAGTCGCTCACGGCCGATCAGCGTGACGGTGGCGGCGGCGCCGAGCAGACCACCGACGCCGACCGCGGCCGACAAAACGCCGGGGCCAGATGGCCCCATCGCCAACACGCCGAAGGCAAGGACCACGGTCAAGACGTCGAGGGCACCGATCACCACGGTCTGCCCGGCCACGAAGCCGAGCAACAACCGGGCGCCCGGCCGCTTGCGCAACTCGTGAAAGCCGGCGAGCGCGCCTCCGACCGGATCATGATCCCGCTCGACCAGCCGCGTCCGCGCATGAACGGCCCACACGAAGACGCCGACGACGAGCAACCCCACGGACGCCACGCCGAAGACCAGCGCGGGTCCATCGATGGCGAGCAGGAGCCCGGCGAGGAGTGGGCCGACGAAGATCGCCAGCCCCTCTACCGTGCTCGAGAGTGCATTGGCGGCGGTCAGCTGACCTGGCGTCTCCGCGAGTTCCGGCAGGATCGACAGGTGCGTCGGGCGGGTCATCGTGATCGAGATGTTGACGAGGGCAGCCGTTGCATACACGAGCGCGCCCGGCAGCGAGGCAGCAAGCACAAGGGCGGTCACGCCCAAAGTAACGCCTTGGATCAGGTAGCCAATCGCGAGGGCTCGTTCTCGGGGCATCCGATCACCGAGCTGGGAGACGAACGGCGCCAGGAGCGCGCTCGGGACCAGCATCACCACCGCGGCGATGCCCATCTGCCTCGTGCCGCCTTCGCCGTAGGCGTAGACCAGGATGGCGATCCATTGGGCCGACTCCGCAGGGCGAAAGACCGCGAACGCCGCGAGCACGCGGCGCAGGCCGCGGTTCCGCAGAACGGCGCTGAGCTGGCTTCGCGTGTCGTCGAGACCGAGGGTCACGGGCGCGATGGTGTCAGGGTCGCGCGAGGACCGCAACGCGGTGAGAGCACAGGGCCGCGACGGTGCAACAGAAGAGGCCCCCGAAACGGGGGCCTCTTCGTGACAACCGAGCTGCGGCGTGGATCAGAAGTCCATGTCTCCGCCTGGCATGCCGCCACCGCCGGGCATCGCGGGAGCCTTCTCGGGCTTGTCCGCGATGATCGCTTCGGTGGTGAGGAACAGCGCGCCGATCGACCCCGCGTTCTGCAGGGCGGAACGCGTGACCTTGGCGGGGTCGACGACACCGAACTTGATCATGTCGCCGTACTCGCCGGTGGCTGCGTTGAGACCTTCGCCCTCTTTCAGCGCGCGGACCTTCTCGACGACGACGCCGCCTTCCAGGCCGGCGATGTGCTCGATCTGCTTGATCGGCTCTTCGAGCGCACGGCGCACGATCAAGGCGCCGGTGAGCTCGTCGCCCTCCAGGTCGACCTTGTCGATCGCGGCTTGCGCGTTCAACAGAGCCACGCCACCACCGGGCACGATGCCCTCCTCGACGGCCGCCTTCGTGGACTGCACGGCGTCTTCGATGCGGTGCTTCTTTTCCTTCAGCTCGACCTCGGTGGCCGCGCCGACCTTGATCACCGCGACGCCGCCGGACAACTTGGCGAGGCGCTCCTGGAGCTTCTCGCGGTCGTAGTCGGAGTCGGTCTTTTCGATCTCGGCTTTGATCTGGTTGATACGGCCGGAGACATCGTCGGCCTTGCCGGCACCCTCGACGATGGTCGTGTCGTCTTTGGTGACGACGACCTTGCGGGCGGTGCCGAGCAGGTCGATCGTGGCGCTGTCGAGCTTCAGGCCCACCTCTTCGGACACGACGGTGGCGCCGGTCAAGATCGCGATGTCTTGCAACATCGCCTTGCGACGGTCGCCGAAGCCGGGAGCCTTGACCGCGACGGAGTGGAACGTGCCGCGGATCTTGTTGACCACCAGTGTGGCGAGCGCCTCACCGTCGATGTCCTCGGCGATGATCAGCGCCGGCTTGCCGGCCTGCATGACCTTCTCGAGCACCGGCAGCAGGTCCTTCACCGCCGAGATCTTCGAGTTGGCGATCAGGATGTACGGGTCGTCCAGGACCGCTTCCATGCGCTCGGGGTCGGACACGAAGTACGGCGAGATGTAGCCCTTGTCGAAGCGCATGCCCTCGGTGAACTCGAGCTCCATGCCGAAGGTGTTGGACTCCTCGACCGTGATGACGCCGTCCTTGCCGACCTTGTCGACCGCGTCGGCGATCTTCTCGCCGATCTCGGGGTCCGCGGCGGAGATGGCGCCGACGTTGGCGATCTCTTCCTTGGAGTCGACGTCCTTGGCCACGGTCTGGATGCGCTCGACCGCGAGCTCGACGGCTTTTTCGATGCCGCGCTTGAGCGACATCGGGTTGGCGCCGGCCGCGACGTTGCGCAGGCCTTCCTTCACGATCGCTTGCGCGAGCACGGTGGCCGTTGTCGTGCCGTCACCGGCGACATCGTCGGTCTTCTTCGCGACTTCCTTGACGAGCTCGGCGCCGATCTTCTCCAGCGGGTCGTCGAGCTCGATCTCTTTCGCGATCGAGACGCCGTCGTTGGTGATCGTGGGTGCGCCCCACTTCTTCTCGAGCACGACGTTGCGGCCCTTGGGCCCCAGCGTGATCTTCACAGCGTTCGCGAGCTGGTCCATGCCACGCTCCAGCGCACGCCGCGCTTCCTCGTCGAACGAGATGATCTTCGCAGCCATCCCAACCTCCTCTGTCCGGGTTTCAGCCAAGCCCACCGACTGCTAGCACTCGATGGGTGTGAGTGCTAACGATGGTAGCCCGGTCACCTGCGAAGTGGCAAGGCGGGGACGGTCTGCATAGGGTTGCCACCATGTCTGCAGCCGAGCTCGACCCCGCCTGGATCCTCCGATACACCGCTACCTCGCATGGCTTCCCGTCGTGGATCGACGCGGAGCCG
>JANMPG010000162.1:0-6293 GCA_031369745.1 Actinomycetes bacterium | reverse complement strand
CGCCTCGCCGACCAGCAGGTCGCCCTCTCCGTAGATCCGCGTCAGGCGTCGCCCCTTGTCCGTCAGGCTCCATCCGTCGACGTAGCCAAGTTCCTGGAGGACGCCCAAGACACGGTCGAAGCGACGCGCGAGGGTCTCCGTGCGCAGCTTGATCCGCCGGTCGACCCCGTCGATCTGCTGCGCGAGCTTGTCCGCTCGCTCCGCCCACCGTTCATGTGCGCGTCGATCGGGGCACGCGTGACACGGATGCGTGCGAGCCTCGGCCTCCAAGCGAGCCGCATGACGCTCGACCGCGGGGTCCGAGACGTTGCCTCGTTGACGCTTCGGGGCGCGCACATGCAGCGCCGTCAGGGTGGCGGCGACGTCGCGGCGGTAGCGCGCACTGCGCGAGGAGCCCGAGCGCGGCAGCTGGACCCGTGTCAGCGACGCGGGGGGCTCGGTGAAGTCGCTCGCCGTGAGACGCAGGAACGACCGATCGTCGGTCAGCACCGTGGGTTTTCCCTCCCGCACGGCCAGCACGACGGCGAGTGTGCCGCCGGTCTTGGTCTTGGGCACGGCGATCACGTCGCCGGGTTTGAGCCGGATCAGCGCAGCGCGCACCCCGTCGCTTCGTGCCGTCTCCCGTCCGCGGCGATCGTGCTCGCGAAGCCGATCGGCATCGCGCTGGAGCGCCCAGTACGCCGGGAAGTCGCCGAGATGACACTCGAGGTTCTTCTGATACCCCGCCAGCGCTTCGCGGTCGCGCTGTTTGGCCCGCTCGAGCGACACCACACCGCGGTCGGCCAGGAACTGGGCGAAGGAGCTGTTGAGCATCTGGTGCGCCTGCTCGGGCGTGTAGTTGCGCACCAGGTTCACGGCCATGTTGTACGACGGCCGGAACGAGGATGTGAGGTCGTAGGTACGGGTCGCGGCCAGACCGGCCACGCGTTCGAACGGCACCTGTCGCTGGTAGACGACGACCGCGTGACCCAGCGCGTCGATCCCCCGGCGGCCCGCGCGGCCGGTCAGCTGCGTGTACTCCCCGGGCGTGACCAGTTCGTGCCGCTCGCCCTGGAACTTCCACAGATCTTCGATCACCACGGTCTTGGCGGGCATGTTGATACCGAGCGACAGGGTCTCGGTGGCGAAGACGACCTTGACCATCCCGGCTTCGAACAGCTCCTCGACCGTTTCCTTGAACACCGGCAACATGCCCGCATGGTGTGCGGCGATCCCCGCCATCAGCGCGTCCAGGAACGCCGGGAAGCCGAGCGCGGACAGATCCGCCTCGTCGATCCAGGCGGCTTTGGCTTCGGCCCGGTCGCGGATGCGTTCGGCTTCCTCTCGGGTCGTGAGGCGGATCCCGGAGTCGCGCAGCCATCGAACGCTCTTGTCGCACCCGGCCCGGCTGAACACGAAGTAGATCGCCGGCAACATGCCGTTGGTTCGCAGGGTCTCGACGACCTCTTCCCGGCGAGGTACGTACAGGCGCCCCCCCTGGCGCTGCCCCTCGCGTCCGTGTCGCCGCCCGTCGGAGCGGACCCGTACCTCTTGTCGATCGAGCGCAACGACGTAGGGGTTGGCGACGAGAACGCCGTCTTGCTCCACATGCATCGGGTGCAACCGTCTGCCGACCAGGTAGTGGTGTTCCAGCGGGACCGGCCGTCGCTCCTCGATCACGACGTGCGTCGTGCCTCGCAGCGTGCCGATCCACTCACCGAACTCCTCGGCGTTGGAGATCGTCGCCGACAGGCACACGACGACGACAGACGAGGGCAGGTGGATCAGCACCTCCTCCCACACGGCGCCACGGTAGGGGTCCTGCAGATAGTGCACCTCATCCATGACGACCGACTGCAAGCCGGTGAGCGTGTCGCTGCGCTCGTACAGCATGTTTCGCAGTACTTCGGTCGTCATCACGACCACGGCAGCTTCACCGTTGATCGTGTTGTCGCCCGTGAGCAGTCCGACGCGGTCGGCTCCGTAGGCGGCGACGAAGTCGCCGAACTTCTGGTTCGACAACGCCTTCAACGGGGTCGTGTAGAAGCACTTGCGCCCTGCCGCGAGCGCCCGCTCGATCGCGTATTCGGCGACCACCGTCTTGCCCGAGCCGGTCGGAGCGGCCACCAGCACCGACGCGCCCGCATCGAGCGCCTCGATCGCCTCGGTTTGGAAGGCGTCCAGCGGGAACTCGTAGCGTTTCGCGAACGCCTGCGGGGAGGTCACGTGGCCCAGTGTAGGGGGCGCCGACCTACGGCTCGATGCCGCAATCGGCCACGTGCCCGCGCAGGAGGCGGTTGAAGCGCTCCGGTGATTCCACGTTGGTCAGATGTCCCACCTTGGGCAAGATCTCGAGCCTGGCGCCGGGGATCGCGTCGGCCATCGGCGCAGACACCTCCGACGGGATCAATCGATCCCCAGCAGACGTGATCACGAGGGTGGGCACATCGATACCCGGCAGATCCGGTGTCGAGTCGGCCCGCTCGGCCATGCCGAGAGCCGCCGCTGCGATCGCCTCGGCCGGTTGGTCTCCGATCCAGCCCTTGACCCGTTCCTGCAGCGCCTCCGGCGCCTTCTCGCCCAGCAGGGGCGGCGGGGCCGCGACCAGGACGTTGCCCTCCGCGCGGAGCCGTGCGGCCAGCGCTCGTCGCCCCTCGGCCGCCTCGGGTGGATCAGCTCCCGAGCGCGTGTTCGCAAGGACGAGCCCGGCGACGCGCTCGCGAGCCGCGCGCCACAACTCGAACGCCACGTAGCCGCCCATCGACAGGCCGCACACCACGAATCGATCCAACCCTGCCGCGTCGGCGGCCTCGAGGCAGCGCTGCGCGGCGGCGGCCATGGTGGTGGTGGACCCCGTCGGGGCCGACATGCCGAAGCCTGGAAGGTTCGGCGCCACGGTTCTCGGGCCGAAGCGTTGCCCCTCCCACATCCGGGCATCCAGCGGGAATGCATGGATCAACAACAATCCTTCGCTCATCGAACCGCCCTTGCGTTCGGGCCGACGAAGACCGACAAGGACGCCGGCACGATCTCGAATGTGGCCGGCACGGGCCCGACACGTTCGCCGTCGGCGTACACCATGACGCGCCGGTCTGCCTCGATGTGGATCCGCTTCGCGCGCGCCATCCGCACCGCCGGGTGTGTCACGTGGGTGCCGCGGAACACCCGCGGGAACGCGCGCAGGAACGTCGGCTTGCTCACGGCGCGCAGCATGCAGATGTCCAGCTCCCCGTCCACGATCGACGCGTCGGGTGTGACCTTCATCCCACCTCCGTAGCTGATCGAGTTGCCGATCGCCACGAGCATGTGCTGGCCTCGGATCTGCTCACCGTCGAGATCGATCGTGAACCCAGCCGGTATGAACCGTGACAGTGTCTTCAGCAGCGCCGCGACGTAGGTGCCGGTCGCGCCGAGCTTCATGGTCATCGCGTTCGCGGCCTCGTTGACTTCTGAGTCGAACCCGCAACTCGCGATAGCGACGTAGTAGCGCGTGAGGTCGGTCGTCGACACCCTCCCGGTATCGATGCGCGCCACGTTGGCCTCGACCACCGCGTCGACCGCGGACTCGAGGTTCTTCACACCGATCGACTTGGCGAAGTCGTCTGCGGTACCCGACGGGAAGATCGCCAATGTCGCGTCGGTGCCGATCAGTGCGTTCGCGGCAAGACCCACCGTGCCGTCCCCTCCCACGCACCCCACGATCGACGCGCCGTCGGCGGCGGCTTTGCGGACCCGGGCTTCCAGGTCGGCCCCCGATTCGGAAAGCGCGATCTCGTGCGCGATACCCGCGCGATGGAGCAGTTGGTCGAGGGTGCCGACGACCTTGCCCGCCTTGCCTTTGCCCGCCGTCGGGTTCGCCACCACGACCATCGCATCGGCGGTCATCGGCGGCCTAGGAGCCGGAGCCCGCGGGCAGCCCCTGCAACTGCGGGAGCGGAAGGCCGACGGCGACCTGAACGTTCGTGTATTTCGTCCATCCGCTCACGAGCAACGACTGCCCGGTCTTCACTGCGCCCTTCGCCGTGGCGACGAGTGCTTCCTGCACGCCCGGCGTGTCGATGGCCAACGCCGTCACCGTCGCTGCGACCTGGAGCGAACGCAGACCGGCCACGATCTCGGTTTGTGCCGCGTCGATCTCATCCACCTGGGCCGCGTTGAACCCCTGGTCGCGCGTCACGTCGGCGAGTTTGAAGTCGTCTAGGGTCGTTGCCGCGGTATCGAGCTGCGTCGCCAGATCGGTCATCTCCTTGGAGGTGACCTGTGGGTCTTTGCCCTTGTCGAGCGCATCGAGCGCCGGGCCCAGGGTCGTGGCGATCTGCGGAGTCGGGCCCTGCAGGTCGCCCAGACCCGCGATCACCGGCCCAAGCTCGGCCTTCCACTTCTGGACCGCCTGTTGCTGCGTCGCGGACGTGGCCTGCGCGTCCTTCGTGTTGCGGGTCTTGTCGAGGCCTTCCCACACCCACCAGCACATGGACATCACGAACACCCCGGCGATGAAGGCCGCCATCGCGCGCACCCAGGTGCGCTGCCCGAACGGCTTTTTCACCGGAACCGGCTCGTGGCGCGGTGCCCTCGCCGGTTGCTTCGGTTTCGTCTTGCCCTTGCCCTTGATCGCCATCTATCCCGCCTTCGATTCCCGAGTGATCACGCGGCCGATGATGATAGCGGCCTCGTAGAACACGTACATCGGCACGGCCATCGCCGTCATCGTGAACGGGTCGGAACTCGGCGTGATGATCGCCGCGAACAGGAAGATCAGGAAGATCGCATATCGCCGCTGTTTGGCGAGCCACTGCGGCTTCACGACGCCGACCAGCTCGAGGAACACCAACAACACCGGCAACAGGAACGACACACCGAAGGCCAGCGTGACCAGGAACACGAACCCGAGATATCGGTCGTAGCTCAATAGCGGCACGACCCCTTGCCCCGCGAAACCGAGCATGAACGAGAACGCCTTGGGCAGGGTGTAGTACGCGAAGAACGCCCCGAGCATGAACAGCGCGAAGGACGAGAACACGAACGGGATCGACCATTTCTTCTCTTTCGAGCTGAGCCCCGGCACGATGAATGCCCAGAGCTGATAGAGCAGGACCGGCAACGCGAGGCCGAGCGCGAGGAACAGCACGGTCTTCATCTTCACGAGCATCCCGTCGATCGGGCTGTTGAAAATGAGGTCGCAGCCGGTGGGCGGGGCCAGTTGCGGGTTCTGCGCGACGAAGTCGCAGTACGGAGCCCGGATCAGGGACACGAACGGCCCGTACAAGAACCACCCCACGATCGCCGCGATCCCGACCGCGTACAGGCACATCACGATGCGGTGTCGCAGCTCCTCGAGGTGCTGCACGACGGTCATGCTCCCCGCCCGCTCCTCGGGGGACCGGCGACCGGGGATCAGTTTCATGATGAGAGGTCCGATCGACCGGTCAGCTCGAAGCCGCCGGGTCGCTCGTGGTCGCGTCCGAGCCGCTCACACTCGGCGGAGCTGTTTGGGCTTCCGGGACCGCGTCCTGCACCGGGGTCGTCCGGGGAGCCCGATGCACGCCGGGGGCCGTCGGCGAGGCAGCCGGGCGGCTCGATTCCGTGGAGGCGTCGGCATTGAAATTCACCATGTTCTTGACCTCGTCGAGGTTGACCATCCCCTTGACGTCATCTTGGATCTTGCGGAACTCGCGCAGACCACGCCCGATCTGCCGCGACAGCTCGGGCAGCCGTTGGGGCCCCACCACCAGCAGTGCGATGACGAGGACGAGAAGCAGCTCTTGGGGGCCGATGTTCAACATGGAGGTATCCCCCATGGTACCCCCCGGCTCAGCGTCGAGCGGAATGTCCCGGTCGCGTGAGGCGACCGGCATGCTCTTCCACTCGCGCTGCGCTGCGGGAGATGTCGGAGGCAAGACCGCCCACTTCCTGCTGGAAACGCGAAGCGGCCCGGCCGAGTTGGACGATCGAGGACGCGATCGAGGCCAAGAACACCACCAAGATGACGATCGTGAGCACGGTTGCGACGAGCCACACGAAGAGCCACATCTGCATCGGTTGATGCTACCGCGACTCGGTGTGGGCGACGTCAGCCGCGATTAGCGAAGAACTCGCGGATATACGCATCGTCTTCGAGCATGTAGTGGAACTCGATGACGTCGTCTGCGGTGAAAGACGGGGCGGAGGGACCGGTGTCGTCCTCGTCGGGCGTCTCGATGTCGAACAATTCCGGGTGCATCGAGCCAGCCTCATCGTTGCGATCGATGTCGACGCCGGCCGACACGAGCAACGCGACGATCTTGCGGTCGGCGCGCTTTTCGACGGCGTCTTCG
>JANMPG010000127.1:0-13111 GCA_031369745.1 Actinomycetes bacterium | reverse complement strand
CTTCGCACGGAACCACGCATCGAGCTGCTCGTACATGCGTCCGTAGGTGGTGAACACCTCATCGAGATAGGCCCCGTACGCGTCTTCGAGCTGGGTGCCGACGAGCTCCGGCGGTACGGTCGCGCGCCAGCGCCCGCCCGGGCGATCGTCGTAGCGCATGTATCGCGTCGATTGCTCGAGGTAGGCGGCCAGGCGTCCCCACTCGAGCGCCTTGGCCAGCAGCTGCGAGGACTGCTCGCACGCGAGGTGCACCCCGCCCAGCTGCGCGACCGAGTCGTCGCCGTACTCGACGAAAACGCGTTCGTAGATGCCGGCCGCGCGTGCCGACGCGCCGGTGACGGTACCCAGACCCAGGCCCGCCACGTCGTCGGCGAACTCGTCGAGGAACAGTCGGCGCAGCGACTTGGTCGTGCGGGAGTAACGCGCGAACATCGCGCCCTTGACCGCCTCCGGCAGGTTGGTGATCGCAAAGACCGGGCCTTCGAGGTTCGAGAAGTGCGGCGCGAGCAGCGCCCGCTCATCGGGCGAGAAGTCTTCGGAGACGTAGGCGTCGCTCACGGGGTCGGGCTCGCGGTCACGCCGGAGCCTGTGAACAGTGTGACGCTGCTGCCTCCCGGCACCGCCGAGCCTGCGAGGGGATCCTGCGCGGATACGAAGTTCGAGTTCGGGCATTGCGGCAACGTGCTTGCGGTCCCTCCGTACACGGCCGTCAACCCCAGCTTCCGCAACTCCGCCTTGGCGTGGTTGAAGGTCAAGCACGAGTAGTCGTCGAGCGTGATCGTCGCCGGGCCGCTCGACACCTCGACGTTGACCGGAGTGCCGACCGGGACGTCGGTCTTGGCGAGTGGGTCCTGGGAGATGATCGTTCCCAAGGGGCATTCGTCGCTGGCCACGGGCGTCTTCGTCCCGAGGAACAGATCGCTGCCCAGCGCGGTCGTCGCATCGGCCAGGCTATAGCAGTGCAGGTCGGGAACCGTCACGGTCTTCAGCGGGACGGCGACGGTGAGCTCCACCGTCGCACCTTGCGTGAGCTGGGAACCCTCTTTCGGACTCTGTGCGAACACTTCGTCGACGGGCAGGTCCGACTCGAGCGGCTTGCGAACGATGTTGAGGTCCAGGTTGAGCGCTTCTAACTGCGCCTTGGCATCGGAGTACTGCAGTCCCTTCACGCCCGGCATGACCCCGGTGGTGGCCGTGGCGTTGTCGTTCAGACTCTTGGCCAGCAGGTACCCGCCGCCCGCCAAGATCGCGACGACGAGAACGCCGATCAACACCCCGAGCCACACCTTCTTCGACGAACCCTCGGGCTCGGGCGGCGCCATCACCTGCGTGGGCTGCCGGGCGATCACCTGGGTGGCGGCCGCGCCGCCGCCCGCGGCTGCGGGGAGCAACGGCGTCGCCTCGACCTCCTGGCCCTTGCGGACCCGATCCAGGTCTGCCATCAGCTCGGCGGCGTCGCGGTAGCGGTTCGCCGGGTTCTTGGCCATGCACTTCATGACGACGGCATCGAGTCGCGGCGGGATGTCGGGGTTGACCTGGGAGGGCGGCACCGGCATCTCGTTCACCTGTTTGTAGGCGATCGCGACCGGCGTGTCGCCAGTGAATGCCGGGCGGTGCGCGAGCAGTTCGTACAACACGCAGCCCAACGAGTAGATGTCGGAACGCGCGTCGACCGGCAGTCCTTGCGCCTGTTCGGGCGAGAAGTACGCGGGCGTGCCGATCACCGAGGACGTTTGCGGCGCGGTCGCGTCGGACTGCATCCGCGCGATGCCGAAGTCCATGACCTTGACCGCGCCTTCGCGGGTCACCATCACGTTCGCGGGCTTGATGTCGCGGTGCACGATCCGTTGCGCGTGCGCGACCTGCAGCGCGCCGGCGATCCGGGTGGCGAGCTCCACCGACTGTAGCGGCGTCGGGCGACCGCCGGCCGCCAGGAACGACGCGAGCGTGCGGCCTTCGATGTACTCCATGACGATGAACTGCGTGTCGCCGTCGGCGCCCGTGTCGTAGACGCCCACGATGTTTGGGTGGCTCAGCCGGGCGGCCGCCTGCGCTTCACGACGGAACCTGGCCACGAAGCCGGCGTCGCGGTCGAACGGGGGGAGCAGGACCTTGATCGCGACGGTGCGCTCGAGCGCGGGATCGAAGCCGCGGAAGACCTCCGCCATGCCGCCTTGCCCGATCTGCGCCTCGATACGGTATCGCTCACCGAGCGTCTGCTTATCCACGTGCGTCCTTTGCATCCGTCATCACAGGTAGGCCTCCATGACCAGCTTCGCGATCGGCGCAGCAACGTGGCCGCCGGTCGCTTCGTTGCCCATGGACCCGCCGTCCAGCACGATAACCGCTACCGCGATGCGTGGCGTTTCCCCGGACCCGGCGGGGGCGAACGAGGTGAACCACGCGTTGGGCGGGGTGTCCTTCCCGTTGGTGGCGGTGCCCGTCTTGCCCGCGACCACCACGCCGGAGATCTGCGCGGCGGTGCCTGTTCCGCCGCTCACGACGCTCACCATCATCAGCCGCAGCTCGGCCGCCGCGTTGGCGCTCAGCGGCTTGCTGTACTCCTCGGTCTGGAACGTCTTGATCGTTTGACCCGTCGTGGCGTCTCGGATCTCCGTAACCAGACGTGGCTGCATCATCGTGCCGCCGTTGCCGATCGTCGCGGCGATCAGCGCCAGGTGCAGCGGGTTCGTGAGGTCGTTGTCTAAGCCGATCGAGGAGCGCGCGAGCGCCGCGGTGTTGTTGTCGAAGTACGAAGCCTCGGGGAAGTGCCCGACCTGCCAGGGCAGGTCGAACGGGATCGTGTCGTCTTCGCACGCGATGCTGAAGGTCGGCTGGGTCTGGCAGAACCCGTAGGCCTGCGCCTGCCCCGACATGCGCTCGGCGCCGAGCGCCACGCCGATCTCGGCGAACGGCACGTTGCACGAACTCTGGAACGCCTCGGCCATCGTCACCGTCTTGGCGCCACCCCGGCAGTACTCGTCGCCGAAGTTCTCGATGTTCGCGGTGGTGCCCGGCAGGTCGAGGCGATGCGGGTTGGGCCATTCCTTCTGGGGTCCCCACCCGTGCTCCAAGGCCGCGCTCGCGGTGATCAACTTGAACGTGGAGCCCGGCAGGTAGAGGTCTTGGAACGCGTGTGAGACCAGCGGCGTGCCGGGGTCCGACGTGACATCCCTCCATGCCGCCTCGATCTCCTGGTTCGTGCCGGTGGACAGCGGCTGCGGGTCATAGCCCGGGTTGGAGTACATCGCCAGGATGTTGCCGGTGCGCGGGTCGATCGCCACGACAGCGCCTTGCAGGTCGCCCATCGCGCGCTGCGCGGCGAGCTGCACCCGCGGCACCAGCGTGGTCAGCACCGTGCCGCCCTTCTTCGGACGGCCCAGGATGATGTCGGTCAGGTTCTGCGTCGTGAACTCCGGCGCGGTGCCGGCGAGGTACGGGTTCATCGCCTGCTCCAAGGCGCTTCGTCCATAGATCCGCGAGTAGTACCCCGTAAGCTGTCCGTACAGCTCGCCGTGCGGGTACTCGCGGATGAAGGTGTACTCCGACGTTGCGTCCGGGTTGGGGATCGACTCCGCGAGCACGGTGCGCCGGTCGAACGCAAGGATCTGGCCGCGCTCGACCGCGTACTCGGCGCGGATCTCCCTCGCGGCGTTCGCCGGCTGGGCGGCGATCCGATCGGCCGCCACCACTTGCACGTAGGCGACCTGGGCGAACAGCACCGCGAACAACGCCACGAACGCGATGCCCAGTCGCCGGATCTGCCGATCCATCAGGCCCGCACCTCGGTGGGCACGTCCGTGGCCCCGCGCTTTCGACGCAGCGCCGGGAACCACGGCCCCGACGACGTGCGCAGGAGCAGCGCCAGGATGACGGCGGTCGCCACGCGGCTGGTCCCGCCGTAGCTGACCAACGGCAGCGGCACGCCCGTGAGCGGGATCAGCCGGAATACCCCCGCGGCGATTACGAACACCTGCAGGCCAAGGACCGTCGTGAGCCCGACGGCAAGCAGCTTCTCGAAGCCGTCGTGTCGCTCGACGGCGATGCGCAGACCACGCCCGACCAGCACCAGGTACAGCAGCAGCACCGCCGCGACGCCGAGCATGCCGAGCTCCTCGCCGAACGCGGCGAGGATGAAGTCGCTGCCGACGTAGGGGATCAGCGTGGGCGAGCCAAGGCCGAGCCCGGTGCCGACCATCCCGCCCGATGCCAGCGCGAACCACCCTTGCGACAATTGGTAGCCCTCATCGGCCACCAACGTCGGGTCCATCGCGTGCAGCCACGCGTCGACGCGCACCTGCACGTGCGAGAACGCGAGGTAGCCGATGAACGCCCCGACCGCGAACAGGATCAACCCGAGGATCAGGTAAGACCAGCGCCCCGTCGCCACCCACATCATCACGACGAACACGCCGAACAGCAGCAGCGACGCGCCCATGTCGCGTTCCAGGAACAACACGGCCAGCGATGCGCCCCACGCAAGGATCAGTGGGCCGAGGTCCTTGGGTCTCGGCAAACCGAGGCGGCCGACGCCCGCCGTCAACAACTCTCGTCGCTGCGACAGGTAGGACGCCAGGAAGATCACGATCAGGATGCGCCCCAACTCCGCCGGCTGGAACGACAGGAACCCGAGCTTGACCCACAGCCGCGCGCCGTTGATCTGCCTGCCGATGCCGGGCACGACCGGAAGGAGCAGCAAGATCACGCCCGCGAGCCCGATCGTGTACGTGTACGCGTCGAGCTGGCGGATGTCGCGGACCGCGAGCAACGTCACGACCATCGCGCCGAGCCCGATCGCGAGCCAGACCGCCTGGTAACGGGCAACCTCCTGCGCGCCGTTGGCGGTCATGATGCGAAACAGCATCGCCATGCCGAGCCCGCCGAGCATCACCGCCGTGGGGTAGAGCACGGGGTCTGCCTCGCGCGCCGTGTAGCGGATCGCCAGCCACCCGGCGACCGACGAGCCCCCGAACACGATGCCGTATGCGACGAGGTTGTCGGGGCGCTCGCCGGTCAGCCCCATCGCTTGCAGGGCGTAGGCGAGCAGGCTCGCCACGACGGCAACGAGCACCGCGGCAAGCCCGGTGCGCGCACGGCGCTGTCGCCGCGGTGCCGCGACGACAGCGCCGCGCGAGGCGTGCGCCGACGCGCTCACATCGCACCGTCGCCGTGTCTCGTGGTGAGATCCCCGAGGTCTTGTCGCATCGTTTCGACGATCTGCAGGGCTTGCTCTCGGCTGTCGGCGTTGATGCCCTCGGCAAGCCCCGGGAAGGTCGCCAGCTGCTCCACCGCGGCCGCGTCCAGCCCGGTGTCCTGGTCGACATGCGACAGCTCGATGCCGAACGGCGCCGCGGGGATGCCCTGATAGATGGCGACGCTGCCGTTACTGACGCCCACGTACCACTGGTTGTCGACGTAGGAGCGGAAAGCCGTGTACGCGACCGTGGCCACGAGCACCGCGGCGACCGCCACCCCGAGCCAACGCCACAGGCGCCGTCGGTCGGTCACGACTGCCACGACCGGCGCGTCGGCCACCGAGCCCGCGACCGGATCGCCGGCCTCGGCGTCCAGCACGAGCGCGGTGATGTTGTCGATGCCGCCGGCCCGGTTCGCCGCGCGCACGAGCCGGTCGGCCGCGTCCTGCGGCTTGCCCACGGTCGCCTGCAAGATCGCGAGGATCTGATCCTCGGTGACCATCGTGGTCAGGCCGTCTGAGCACAGGAGCACGCGGTCGCCTTCGAGCAAGCCGATGTCGTAGGCGTCGACGTCGACGCGCGGCTCGGTGCCGAGCGCACGGATCAGCACATTGCGGTGCGGGTGCACGTCGGCCTCGTCGCGGGTGATCTCGCCGGCCTGCACCATCCGGTCGACCAGCGTGTGGTCGTTGGTCAGCTGGCGAAGCGCCCCCGCTCGCACGAGATATGCGCGGCTGTCGCCGACGTGCGCCAGGTGGATCGCCTCCGCGCTCGCGACGGCGGCGGTCAACGTCGTTCCCATGCCGGCGTAGCGCTCGTCCGTGCCGGCGCGCGCGAACACGACGTCGTTGGCTTGGCGAACCTCGTCTTCCAGGGACCCCACTCCGCTCTTCCACAGCTCGGTGATCGTGTGTAGAGCGAGCTGGGACGCGACCTCGCCCGCACGGGCTCCACCCATCCCGTCGGCGACGGCGTACAACGGCGGTTCCACGACGAAGGCGTCCTCGTTGCCCTCGCGCACCCGGCCGACGTCGGTGGCGACTCCGGCGACGATCCTCATCGCCGCAGCTCCACGATCGTCGTGCCGATCCGCACCTTGTCGCCGGGCGTGAGCATCGCGGGCGCGACCAGGCGCTGCTCGTTCACGAACGTGCCGTTGGTCGAGCCGAGATCCTCGACGTACCAATTGCCGCTGCGGTCGAAGATGCGCGCGTGCTGCTGCGACACGTACGTGTCGTCGAGGCGGATGTCGCACTCGATCGCGCGACCGATCGTGGTCGATCCGTCCATGCGGGTCGTGCGCGGCTTGCTGCCCTCGACCTGCACCACCAGCATGCTCGGCTGCGCAGGGGTGGCGCTTGCACCGCTCGGTGCGCCGGAAGCAGGCGCCGAGCGGTCGACGTTGAGGCCGCGCACCACCCATCGCATCGCGCGCCAGATGAACAGGAAGAGCAATGCGAGCAGCCCGTACTTCAGGGCCGACAGCGCGAAGGGGTCGACATCGGCGCCCAGCACTAGGCGCTCCGAAACTCGATCTTGGTGGCCCCCACCGTGATGCGATCGCCGTCGGACAACGCGACGGATTGCACGTCGCGCCCGTTCACCTTCGTGCCGTTGGTCGAGCCGAGGTCGGTCAGCGTCGAGACGCCGTTCACGGTTCGGATCTGCGCGTGATGGCGCGACGCTCCGTTGTCGTGCACGACGACCTCGCATTCGGACAGGCGTCCGATCGTGAGCAGTTCGCGGTCCACGGGGATGGCGCGAACCGCGCCGTCTTCCTCCACGCGCAGGTGCGCCTGGCGCGCGGGCGCCGCGGGCGTGGGTTCGGCCGCGACCGGCTTCTCACCTTGCACGAGCGTTGCCTCGACCGTGAGGTCGCCGCGGCGAAGGCTGTTGTCGACGAACAACTCGACCTCGGGGGGACCGACCAATCCCCAGCCGCGCTCCGCGGCGGTGTCGACGATCACGGTCCGCAGCTCGGTCACGAGCGCCGTTTCGATCTGCTGGAACTTCGGCGCGTCCTCGGCCGACAGGGACACCTCGAAGTGGTTCGGGGCCCAGACCTCGTTGACGGTGACCTGCTTGCCGCTGTCCATCGATCGCACGACGCGCTTGGCGATCTCCACCGGTTGCACGCCTGATCGGAACGCCTTGGAGAAGAGGCCTTCGACGAGGCCCCCCAAACGGCGCTCGAAATCGCGAAGGTTCGGCACGTGGGTTTCAGCGGGAGGTCGGATCCGCCGGCAGGGCAATCCTACCCTGGGCGCTGTTGCGGTTCGGTGACGCTAGGTCCGCACCACGATGGTGGAGGCGATCTTGTCGTGCAGCGTCTGCTTCTGCTTGTCCCACAGCATCCACAGCTCGTCCAGCAGGCTCCCGATGCTCAAACCGGTCACGCCGAGCGCGACCTCAAGCAGAGGGCGAAGTGCGGCCTCGCGCCACTGTGCGGGCGAGCCGTCCATCCGCCGGACCCGGATCCCGACGGCGAACTTGCCGACCGTGGCGTTCCACTGGCCGATCATCACCACTTCATAGAGGTAGCGGATCAGCTGCAGGGCCAGTGCCCAGCCGATGAACGAACCCTGCAGCGCTGAGAAGTCGTTGGTCGACAACGTCGCCGAGGAGGTCGTGTCGATGCGGTTGAACACGGCGATGAACAACGGGATGTAGAACGGGATCAGGACGAGCGAGTCGATGATCGAGGCCGCCACACGGATCCAGAACCCGGCGTAGCGAGGTGGCGCGGTGTAGGCCGGTGGCGGCGCCCACGACCCGTCGGGCGCGGGCGGCAAACCGTCGGGCGGCGGCGGCAGAGGAGGCTGAGCCATCGCTCGAGCCTAAGCCGCGGGAACCGGCACTGCTACCATTCCGACCCCCACGGGCGAGTGGCGGAATTGGCAGACGCGCAGGATTCAGGTTCCTGTGTCCGAAAGGACGTGGGGGTTCAACTCCCCCCTCGCCCACCATCTCTGACCGGCGTCACAGATGATCGAACAGACCCGCTGCGGGCGGGCAGCGTTGGCCACGTGGTGACGCGGTGGTGACCCGTGGAGCGAGGCACCCTGGTGCGGGTTCGCGTCAAGGTGCATCATCGGTCCGTGCGACGAGATCTGCCCTCCGGGACGGTCACCTTCCTGTTCACCGATATCGAGGGTTCGACGAAGCTCCTGCACGAGCTTGGAGCCGAGGCCTACGCCGAAGCGCTGGCCGAACATCGCCGGGTCGTGCGGGAGGCGTTCGCGCGGCACGACGGGGTCGAGGTCGACACCCAGGGAGACGCGTTCTTCATCGCATTCCCGACAGCGCCCGGCGCGATCGCAGCGGCACGAGAGGCGCAGGAGGCGCTCGCCCAGGGACCCCTCAGCGTTCGCATGGGTCTCCACACCGGCGTGCCGCACGTCACCGACGAGGGCTACGTGGGAGACGTCGTGCATGAAGGCGCGCGGATCGCAGCGGTGGGACACGGCGGCCAGACACTGCTGTCGGCCCAGACGCTCGACCTCGTCGAGGTCGACGTCACCGATCTGGGCGAGCACCGCCTCAAGGACATCGAGGAGCCCGTCCCGATCTGCCAATTGGGTTCTGTGCGGTTCCCCCCACTGAAGACCATTTCGAACACGAACCTGCCACGCCCGGCCAGCTCGTTCGTCGGCAGGGAACGGGAGATCGGGCAGGTGACAGCGCTGCTCCAGGACGGCGCCCGCCTGCTCACGCTCACCGGTCCCGGCGGTACGGGCAAGACCCGTCTCGCGATCGAGTCCGCCGCCGAACTCGTCCCCGAGTTCAAAGCCGGGGTGTTCTGGGTGGAGCTCGCGCCGCTGCGCGATCCCACATTGGTCACGGAGGAGATCGCCCGAACCCTCGGCGCGCGAGACGCTCTCGCCGGCCACATCGGCGGGCGAGAGATGTTGCTCGTGCTCGACAACCTGGAGCAGGTCATCGACGCGGCGCCCGAACTTGCATCGATCGTGGAGACCTGCCCCAACCTCCGGATGCTTGTCACGAGCCGCGAACTCCTGCGCGTGCGAGGCGAGGTCGAGTACCTGGTCGCGCCCCTGGCCGAGCCCGAGGCGGTCGAACTCTTCTGTGCACGCGCGCGCATGGAGCTGGACGAGGACATCGACCGGCTCTGCCATGCGCTGGAAAGCCTGCCGCTCGCGATCGAGCTGGCCGCGGCACGCGCGAACGTGTTGTCGCCCGCGCAGATCCTTGAGCGGCTGTCGCAGCGGCTTGACCTGCTCAAGGGTGGCCGGGACGCGGATCCGAGACAGCAGACGCTCAGGGCAGCGATCGATTGGTCCCACGAGTTGCTTACGCCCGAGGAACAGCGGCTCTTCGCGCGGCTGGCGGTGTTCGCCGGTGGCTGCACGCTCGATGCGGCCGAGGCCGCCGCCGACGCCGACCTGGACACGCTGCAGGCGCTGGTCGACAAGAGCCTGGTGCGGCACACGCGGGAGCGATTCTGGATGCTGGAGACGATCCGTGAGTTCGCGATCGAGCGACTCGAGGACTCCGACGATGGAAGCGATATCCGCGATCGGCATGCGTCGTTCTTCCTCGCCCTCGCGGAGGAGGCGGAGCCGCAACTCCTCGGAACGCATCAGGGACCGTGGCTCGATCGTCTCGAGGCGGAGCACGACAACCTCCGAGCCGCCTTGGATCTGTTCGAGGTCCTCGGCGACACACAGTCCGTCCTTCGGCTGGCCGGCGCACTCTCGGAGTTCTGGGGTGTGAAGGGGCATCTCAAAGAGAGCAGGCGCCGTCTTGAGCGCGCCCTCGATGCCGACGACCGCCCGACCGCTTCGCGGGGGAAGGCACTGAACGCAGCCGCCGACGCGGCGACGGGTGTCGGAGAGACGGAGGCATCGTTGCGTCGGGCAGCCGAGGGACTTGCGCTCAACCGGGCACTGGGCCACAAGCGGGGGATCGCTGATGCACTGCTGTTGCTCGGGATCGCCCACAACAGCGCCGGCGACTTCGTCCGTGGGAGGGAGCTCATCGAGGATGGGATACCGCTCTACGAGGAGATGGGCGACGATCACGGGGTGATGGAAGCGACGCGGGTCTTGGCGTGGGCGTCGAACCGGCTCGGCAACCGTGCGCGGGCGCAGGAGCTGCTCTGGGACAACGTCCGCCGCGCGAGGACGCTCGGCGACGCGCAGATCGAGGAGCGATCGCTCGACATGCTTGCCGGCTACGCGATCGACGAAGGCCACGGGGCCGAAGCGTTGAAGCTGCTCGAGGAGGCCTACCGCCTGAATCAACAGCTGGGCGATGCGTACTGGACGCCGATCATCGTGTGCCGTCTCGGCGGCGCGCTGGTCATCGAGGGGAAGCCGATCCCCGCCGCCACGCTGCTCTCGGCCGGTGAGGCCCTGCTCGACGAGATCGGCTCGAGCTCACCGTGGATCACCGAGATGAATGATGAACGGCTCGAGCAGATCCGGGCGCAGCTCGACGAAGAGGCCTTCGCCGAGGCTTGGGAGGCGGGCAGAGGGCTCACAGCAGACGAAGCAGTCGCGCTCGCCCTCGACTCGGCAGGGTGAACGAGCCGTGATCCTCCAGTCGCTCAACCTCACGCGGGACGGGTGCGACGGATCGATCCGCCTGCTCACCGGCCAGAGCGCCGTTGGATCGGCAGCCGACCTCGCCCACCCTTTCGCGTTCTAGGCCGCCGTACAGGTGCAGTGGACGTCGGACTCCCCGCAGTCGCGACACAGCAGCGTGCAGTAGCGGTCGGAACCGCCATGCACGTGCTCGCGGTCGTGCTCATCGGCCTCGGCTCCGCAGATGGCGCACTTCCAGCCAGCGGTGGCACCGCTGCACTTCACGCAGCGGTCGTCTTGCATCAACGGACCTCCAGGTCGGTCACGACCGGTGTCGTGTTGGCGATGATGTCACGCACGGGCGAGGTGTCCTGGACGTACTGACACAGTTCCTCGAGCGTCGCGGCGTCGGCGTTGCTGGCCTTGGCGATGCCCTTGACGCGGATCTGCGTGAAGCCGGCGCGAGGACCACCGTCCAACCCGACGAACGTGCGGAGGTCGAGATCGCCCTCCACTTCGTAGGAGAGCTCCTCCAACTCGATCCCGCGCGCCGCCGCGTTGTAGGCGAACCCGACCGTGTAACAGAACCCGAGCGCCGCGAGCACCAGCTCCACGGCGTTCGCACCGGCGTCCTCGCCCAGCAGGACCGCGGGTTCGCTTCCCACGAGCGTGTGCGCGGTCGCGTGGGCTGACTCCTGCCCCGCATGGGTGAAGGCCGAGATGCGGCCCGTGCTCGTTCCACCACCGGCCCAGTCGGTTCTCGCCTTGAACGTGAAGCTCCCGATGCCGGGATCCTGCTCGATCGCACCGATCGTTTGGATCAATCGGTCGACGTCGACACCGTTGCGAGTAGCGGTCGTTGCCATGGCCTGCCCCTTTCCCTTGGTCTTGCCGGGTAGGACGCGCCGCCGAACGAACACATTGCATCTTGCGCAGGATGCAATAAGTTCGCCAGCGCGAGCGTCCTGGACGACGAGAACCACCCGAATGTGAGGATGTTCGTGGGATGGAGCACAGTGTGGGCGAGATCGCCGTCGAGCTCGAAGACGAACGCAGGGCAGCCTTCGAGGCGCTCGCTCGCGAGCAGCTTCCGCGGCTGTACGGCCTCGCCCGGCGCCTCACGAGCGACGGCGCGGAAGACCTCGTGCAGGAGTGCCTGTTGAAGGCCTATCGCTCCTTCGGCGCCTTGCGGTCCCCCGAGGCGGGACCGGCCTGGCTCCAGCAGATCCTGGTCAACGGGTTCCGAGACCGCCTGCGCAAGGACGCTCGCTCGGTCGAGGAGGTGGGCGTGGAGGAGATCGACCACTTCTCGCTGTACCGAACGATCGCCGAGGAGGATCCGTTCCCCTACTCCGACACGCTGCACGGCGACTTCCTGCAGGCGTTCGGGCACGAGGACGTGCGTGCGGTGCTCATGCGCATGCCCGAGATCTACCGAGCACCGCTCGTCCTGCGCTACATGGAGGGTTTCGCGACGAAAGAGATCGCCCGCATGATGGACTCCCCGTTGGGAACGACGCTCGCGCGGCTGCACCGAGGACGCAAGCTCTTCGAGCGCGAGATGTGGGCATACGCCGAAGAGGCCGGCCTGCTGCAGCCGGAGGAGACGCGATGACCGAGCGAGCGATCCCGTGTTCCGACGCTGTCCGTCAGCTCTGGGACTACCTCGATAACGTGCTCTCGCCCGAGGACCAGGCGCTTGTGGAGAGCCACCTCGCCTTCTGTCGCCGCTGTTGCGGCGAGTTGGAGTTCGCCAAGGAGCTGCGATCGTTCCTCGCCTCCAACGTCGTGGATGAGATCCCGATCGACGCGAAGGAGCGCCTCGAGCGTTTCATGGAAGAACTGTGAGGCAAGGAACGCGATGACCGAGGACCTGCTCTTCCAAGACCAGATCAACCAGGCCGTGCGCACCGCGTATGCGGGGCTCGACCACGGGGCGGGAACGCCGGCCGCCGGTCTCCTGTATCGCGAGGACGAGCTGGCGGAGCTGCCGCCCGAAGCGGTCGCCTGGGCACTCGGTGTCGGCAACCCCGTGCGCCATGCGGACCTTCAGCCGGGTGAGGTCGTGCTCGACGTCGGGTCCGGAGGCGGCATCGACTCGATCCTCGCGGCCAAGCGGGTGGGCGCCTCGGGCCGCGTGATCGGCCTGGACGTGCTCGACGAGATGATCGATCGGGCTCGCCGCCACGCGACGGCGGCAGGTGTGGAGGAGTGGACGGAGTTTGTACGCGGCGAGATGGAGGCGATCCCGCTTCCCGATGGGTCTGTGGATGTGGTGATCTCCAACGGCGTGATCAATCTGTCGCCGCGCAAGTCACGCGTGCTCGCCGAGATCCGCCGGGTGCTCAAGCCCGGCGGACGGCTCTGCGT
>JANMPG010000042.1:0-1574 GCA_031369745.1 Actinomycetes bacterium | reverse complement strand
GGCATCACGAGGTAGGTGAAACCGTCGGTCTCGCCGTGGACCACGCCCGGTTTCAAACCGTCGCGCACATCAAGGCGCACCGATTCGCCCACGGCGGCGGTCAGGCCATCGATCACGTATTGCGGGTTGAACGCGACCGTGATGTCCTCGCCCTCGTAGCGGGCCTCGACCGTTTCGACAGCCTGACCGAGGTCGGGCGAACTGGATGAGAGCTTCACGCCCAGCGCATTGAACTCCAGCCGCACGGGGGTGGAGTCGCGCGCCAGCAACCCGACGCGGCGCACCGCGTCAAGCAACTGCTGGCGCGACACCGTCAGCCGGCTGTCGTGCGTGTCGGGAAGCAGTTGGCGGTAGTTCGGGAACTCTCCTTCGATCAGCCGCGAGGTGAGGGTGAGACCCCCCGCACGGAACGACACCTGAGACTCGTCGACCGCGATCTCGACCGTCCCCTTCTCGTCTGCCGCCGCCGCGCGACCCGCCTCGGACAGCGCACGCTCGGGCACGATCGCCTTTGCCTCCCCGTCTGCCGTTGCGACGAGTTCACGAACCGCCAGGCGATAGGAGTCGGTCGCCACGAGCATGCAGCCCTCTCGACTGATCTCAACGAGCACGCCCGTCAGAACCGGCCGTGCCTCATCGCGGCTCGCTGCCCGACCCACCTGGGAAACCGCCTCAGCGAACGCTCCCGCATCGGCGGTGATCTTCGTGCCCCCGGGCTCCTGCAGCCCCGGGAAATCCTCCGCAGGGAGCAGGCGCAAGGACCCTTCATATGCGGCGCAACGGATCCTGGCTTGAGAGGCATCCGTTTCGAACTCGACCGGAGCATCCGACAGCGACTTCACGGTGTCGCCGAGGAGCCGCGCCGGCACCAGCGCGATCCCCGGATCGGTCACCTGCACGTCGATCGTCAGCCTGGCGGAAACCTCAAGATCGGTCGTGGTGAGCGTGAGCTGGCCCGCATCTGTCGCATCGAGGAGCACGCCGGTGAGCGCCGGGATCCCTGGCCGTGACGACACCCCCCGCTGAACCGTCTGCAACGCCTCGGACAACGCGTCGCGATCGCATCGAAACTTCACCGTGTGCACCTCCTGCTGTTACGACTGTTTAAGAGATATCAGTAGTAGTAGGGGCTGTGGATTCGTGCATAACATCGTGTTCCCCCAGCGTAGCGGGCCTGTCCGACATGTGGATGCCGGGCGAACAAGTACTGTCACCCTGAAAGGTCGTCACGGACGGTTCCCGCATACCCCCATCAGACGCGGATGTTATCCCCATCCTCACGCGGAGCTCCGAACGCGGCCTCTGACGATACGCGTCACGTCCTGCACCTGCCGGAACGTCGCGTCGCGCGCACGCATCTCGTCTTCAACCTTCTTGATGCCGTGCAGCACGGTTGTGTGGTCGCGGCCGCCGAAGATCTCGCCGATCTTGACCAGCGACAACCCTGTGCACTCGCGCATGATGTACATGCCGATATGGCGGGCGGTGGTGAGGGGTCGCGAGCGCGACTTCGACACGAGATCCCCCGTCGTCAGCGTGAAATACGACGCCGTCTCTTCCATGATCAGCTGCGG
>JANMPG010000007.1:0-8493 GCA_031369745.1 Actinomycetes bacterium | reverse complement strand
TTCAACGACGCCATGATGGTCGGGCTGGGGGTCGCTCGCCTCGAGAACTGCGCCCTGACGGTCCTCGCCACGGTCGTTTCCACGCCCGCGCTCGAGCGTTGCATCGTCGATGCGGGCACGAAAGCGCTGACCTCTGATGGCATCACGCGCCCCTCGCCGAATCGTGGTTTCGTTGTTGGCAGGCCCGACCTGGTGCCGGCGTTCTACGCGGAGGAGCACGGCGTGTTCGAGCGCCTGGGCGACGCGGACGTCGCCATCGGCGATCGGCTTCGTATCGTGCCGAGCCACGCGTGCGCCACAACGAACCAGTTCGACGTGGCGTTCGGCGTGCGTGGCGACCAAGTCGAGCGAGAGATCCCGATCGCAGCACGGGGAAAGATGCGGTGACGCCGACTGAGGTCACCCTCCTGTGGATCCCGCTGGGCGCGGGCGCGCGCGTGGTCCGCTTGAACGGGAAGGTGTACGAGGCGTTGACCGCTTTGCGCGAACGACGCACCCGCCAGGACCTGTACCACTCCGCCCTCGAGGTCTGCGTGCCGGAT
This sequence comes from Actinomycetes bacterium, assembly GCA_031369745.1. Taxonomy (GTDB): domain Bacteria; phylum Actinomycetota; class UBA4738; order UBA4738; family HRBIN12; genus AC-51. Next base: position 7,951 of record JANMPG010000007.1, on the reverse strand, counting down.
GGTCGGTTCGTGATCGAGATGACCCCGATGCCGGACCGTCGCGGAGCTTCGCGCGGCGTCGTCGGCGAAGGTGCGGTCGCTACGAGATGGGCGGGGCACTTGCGCATCTTCCGCTACGAGATCCGCAGGTGGCGCGACGGTGTGATCCCCGACGCCGCCGCCGCAGTCGCCTCGATCCGCATCACCGACGACGTGGACCGCTCCCGACGCATCCTCGACCTCGTGCCGTCCGTGCCGACGCCGGTATGGGGACGTGACGAGTTGCGCGCCGGCGAGATGTGGAACTCGAACTCGTTGACCTCGTGGCTGCTGTCTCGTGCCGGTGTCGACACCGACCGAGCCCGTCTACCACCCAACGGTCGAGCGCCCGGGTGGACATCCGGACTGGTCGTCGCGCGTCGACAGCAACGCTAGGGCGCTCCGATGCTGCAACCGCTCGCCAGACACATGCGGATCGCTTCTTTCGACACCCCCTGTAAGGATGGGCCGCCCCACGACATCTCTGCAGGTGAGGGCCCATGACGACGGATCGGCGACGCGAACGCTTCGACGAGCTCTATCGCGAGCTCGCGCCGCGTGTTGCGGGCTACTGCCGCCGCCGGACCGACCCCGAGGAGGCGCGAGAAGTGCTGGCCGAGACGTTCGTGATCGCGTGGCGCAAACTCGAATCCGTTCCCAGGGACGCCCCCTTGCCCTGGTTGCTCGCGACCGCACGGCGGGTTCTCGCGAACCGACGCCGCGGCCGACGCGTGACGACGCCACTGCCCGAAAGCCGAGTGCCCGACCACGCCGATGACGTCGTCGGCATGCTGGACCTCAAGCGCGCCTTCGCACGACTGTCCAGCGAGGACCGCGACACCGTCGCGTTGATCGCCTGGGACGGGCTCACGGTCGCCGAGGCCGCGGTCGTTGCCGGATGCACGGCGGGGACCTTCTCGGTACGACTGCACCGCGCACGAAAGCGTCTCGCGGCCCTCTTGGAACCCGCCTCCCCCGTAGGAGGAGACCGATGAACGACGATGTGCTGGACGGGATCGCGCTGCTCGACCCTGTCGATGAGGGCGACGCGCATGCCGACGCGCGTGCGATGCGCGAGGTCGTCCACGCGCGGATCGCGGCCGCGCCCGCCCCGCGGGTTCACTCGCGGCTCCTGCACTCACGGCGGCTTCACGCGATCGTCGCGGCCTGTCTCGCGATCGCGCTCGTGGCCTTCGCACTGGTATCCCTCGAGGGGCGTGGCAACACGCCCGTCGGCCAGCCGGTCGACGGATGGATCGTCGTCGGATCGCTGCAGGACCTTCGTTCCGCCAAGGTCACCTACGTCGGATCGGCCCGGGCGTTCGTGATCGCGCGCCAGGGCGAGCAGCCGTATGCCCTGTCGGCGGTCTCGCCGCACTCGACATACGGTTTCGAAGAGCCGCTCCTGTACTGTCGCCCGGCGGGACAATTCGTGGAGCCGACCCACGGCTCGAAGTTCGACGCGCAGGGTCGCTATCTCGTTGGTCCGTCTCCCACGGGGATGTATGGGGTGCCGCTTCGCGTGGTGAACGGCAACGTAGAGATCGACGCCGCGACGCTGTCGGCCGCGCCCTCCCGCGCGGAGCACGGCGACACCTCCGGGTTCGTTCCGTGCCCGGCGGAGGCGATCTGGTCGGAACCCGGGTTCGCCGACGTCGGCGGCGGCGGCAACAGCCTGTTCGATCTCACCTTCTTCCATGCCCCGGGTGCCGACGTCTCCGTCGGGACGTTCGTCTCCAGCGTTCGCGGCAGCAACTGCAGCTTCCCGGTTCCCACCTGGCTACAGCTCACCGAGCCACTCGGCTCGCAGCCCGCGAGCGATGCGGACTGGCGGTACTACGTCGCGGATCCGGAAGGCGTGTGGTCCGATGTCGAATCGTCGACCTACAGTCGGGTCGATCCGCTGCCGTCAACAGCTGCGTTCACCGGTTTCCGCTCGCACCTGTTCGAGCTATGGGTGGATCCTGCGCAGGTCGACCGGGAGGTGTGGATCGTGCGCAACGACCCCAACGGGAGTCGGATCGCGGAGCGGTGGCCCCGCGTCGAGCAGATCCCACAGTGCTATCCGCCGGGCTCCCCGAGCCCTGCGCCCTGAGATCGGGACGGCGACCTCCCGTCATCATAGGTATCCACGGGGGACGGGCACGAAGCCCGTCCCCTTTCGCCCTTTCACGCGGCTTCGGGTGATCGGAATGCCGCGACCCCGAGTCCTGCGGTCGACAGATGAAGGAGCGCCACCGTTGCGGCGAACACCAGGAGTCCTGTTCGCGAGGCGCTCACCTGGTGAGACACCTCGGCGATATCGAACGCGGCGAACACCACGCCGAACACGACCGAGAGCGCGAACACGGGCCTGATGGGCCGCAACCAGACCGCAACCGCAAGCCCGAGCGAGAGCACGACCACGGCTCCGACCAGCCACCACGACTCCAGGTTCACACCCAGGAAGACGGCATCGGCATCGGAGTGCTCGGCAGTGGTGGAAGTCTCCCCCGGGGTCGGGCTCTCCCCGCCGGCCCCCTCAGTGGATCCGCCCTCCGATCCAGTTTCGCCGGGGGAAGAGACTTCAGCGGTGGGTGACTCGCTGGTTGCGGCGTGTGAGCGTTCGATCGCCACGCCGATGGTGAACAGAGCGGTCGATGCGATCAGGGAACAAACGAGCAGCAGTTTCAGCCGTGCGAACGGCATGGGCATACCTCCAAACGTGAGGTGGTTCGCGGAGTCAGGCTCCGCGCAGCATCAGGCAGGCACGAGGGTCGGCGGACCGCGGACGCCGTGGGCGCCGACCAGACACGACCAACGCGATGGAGCGATCTGAGGAACGGTTACACCAGTGGGGCCTTGCCGACGGCGCGCGTCCGGGATGCGTCTGCGAACCCTCGCGACGATGGCTCGCGCAGCGGCAACCACCAACCGGGCGATCGCGTAGGCGATGATCCCGAAAGGGACCTGCAAGGCGAACGCGAGCATGAGCCCGGGTTCGTGCACCGCATGGAGGCTCAACGCCTGCGAGCCGCCGCCCGTCAGTCGTTCGAGGGATTCACCCAAGAAGTATCCGACGACCGGTAGGACCAGGAACCAACCAGGTCCGGCGCCGCGCGACGGTTTCCCCACGGTCTTGGACCACCACCAGGCTGCGAACGCGACCAGCGCCATCGCAGCGAATGGCGCCAGTGATGCCGACAGACCGAGCGCCGCTGCTCCTGTGTGAGAGATCGATGTTCGCTCGATGTGCCGGGTCGCCTCGGTCGCTTCGACAGAACCGACCGTGGTCGCCCGGCCGACCACGTGCGCAACCCACGATCCGACGAAGGCAAGAGGAAGAGCGAGGACCCAAGGCATCCGGCGCCGCATCGCACCATCCTCGCAGGCCAGGGTGTGACTCACACGGATCACCGGGCCATCCAGGACTCAACGAACCTCTGGGCACCGCAACGCGGAGATGGCGTATCGTCAACGCCGATGATGAGCCAGCCAGGCAAGGCGGCGGCGTTCCAGGCGCTGCACGCGGGCGAGCCGTTCGTGATCCCGAATCCGTGGGACGCGGGGTACGCGCGCATGTTCGCCTCACTCGGTTTCAAGGCGCTCGCCACGACCAGCGCGGGATTCGCCTTCACCCTCGGTCGACTCGACGGCGGGGCTACGCTCGATGAAGTGGCGAGCCACGCGCAAGCGCTCGATCGGGCAACCGATCTTCCCGTCTCGGTCGACCTCGAGAACGGCTACGGAGCCGACCCGCAGGACGCGGCGCGTGCGATCACGCGGATCGCCGAAGCAGGAGCGGTCGGTGGCTCGATCGAAGACTATGACCCCAGCGGGCGCCTGTATGAGCGGCAGCACGCCGTCGAGCGTGTCGCCGCGGCGGCGGAGGCCGCCCACGGCTTGGCGTTCCCCTTCATGCTGACCGCGCGCGCCGAGAATCTCATCCGGGACAACCCAGATCTGGACGATACGATCGGGCGCCTGCAAGCCTACGAGCGAGCCGGCGCCGACGTTCTCTTCGCGCCAGGGCTTCGCAACGCGCAGGAGATCCGAACCGTCTGCAGTGCTGTGTCCAAACCGGTGACTGTCCTCGCGATGCCCGGGTTCACGTTGGCCGAAGCTGTCGACGCCGGCGCGCAACGCATCAGCGTCGGAGGAAGACTGGGCCTGGTCGGGGTTGAGGCGATCATGAACGCGGCCATGCAGCTGCGCGACGAAGGGGACTTCTCGCGCCAAGACGTGCGCCTGCCGCTTCGGGAATGGTTCACACCGACCGCGCCCAGCCATCGCGTCGAGTCGTGAGCGAGACGTTCACGTGCTCCGGCCAGAAGGCGGATCGGACGCCTCGTGCGGTCCCGCTCGGTCATATCTTGTTGGCCCGGCACACCTCCTTGTTCACCCTCCGCCCCCCCGCTGCACTGTGAAACGTGTGCCTGGAACTAACTGAACACGCTGACGCCGCCAGGTCCCACCAGCAAACCGGCGAAGATCAATACGACACCCCAGAGCACGGCGCCTCGGAAGATACTGAAGATGCCCGCGATCACCAATATCGCCGCGATGACCCACAAGATCGTGTGGGTCCCGCCGCTGCTCGCAGCCAAAAGGGCCGCGTTCGTCATGCTGTGCATATCATCGCCTCTCTCTCATCGCCCAGCTGGCTGCAGGAGTGCGCGATCGACCGGCGTGGCGACCGCAACTGAGACCGCGGCACGCCAGCCGCGCGAACCTATAGCGACGTACGAACGTCCTGTTCCGAGGTCCGAACCTGACCCGCCGGGGTGGCCTGGACCGTCTCCTGACGGCTGGTCTTGCTCCTGCCGCTGAGCACGAACGCGATCAGCCCGAACAGCATCAATCCGATTCCGGCGAGGAGCAGGATCACCCCAGTCGTGTGGATGTTGAAGCCGGTTGTTTGGACCGATACCGCGTATCGCATGATGGCTCCCACGATGGCGAGCACCGCACCGAATGTCATCGAACCTGTGCCAACTCCTCGGTTCATGTCAGCCTCATTCCGTCTTCTCGGTCGGGTGCAGCGTGTCCGTCACGCCCTCGACCTTGTCGCTGACGGCGTCGATCGCGCCGTCGGCCTGTTGCTTGACGTGGCCGGCCCGCTCCTCGCGTCGCCCGTCCCGCTGCTGCTTCTTATTGCCAGTGAGGGAACCGAACGCCTGTTTGATGCGACCCATCACTGTGTCCGTAGTCCCCGCCATCTCGGTCTCCTTCGATCCGCCCTCGTCTGGAGTGTGTGAGCGGCGCGTCACTCCACCGTCACCGGATCGGGGGACGGTCTACACTGGAAGCCCTTGAGCCAGCCACGGCGCCTCGACCGGCCGCCGAAAGGAAGACGATGAGTGCACGTGTCGATGCCGTGCCGGGCTCCGCGGCAGCACATCTGGGCATGCTCGGCGGCTTCGCATTGCGTATCGACGCTGCGGTGATTCCCCTCCCGATGAACTCGCAGCGACTCATCTGCTTCCTTGCACTGCACGATCAACCGCTCATGCGGACCTTCGTCAGTGGCTCCCTGTGGGGGGAATCCACTGACATCCGCGCAGGCGGCAGCCTCCGATCGGCGTTGTGGCGGTTGCCCGAGGCTCCGCAACCCCTCATCACGCTCACCAGCGATCACATCGCGCTGGCCGATTCGGTGTCGGTCGATCTCCGCGAGGGCAAGGCGCTCGCCCACCGGGTGCTGGACACCTCGGTGGAGCTGGACGACGTCGTCGACGTGAACGAAGAAGTGCTGTCCGCCGACGTCCTGCCCGATTGGACGGAAGACTGGGTGCTGATGGAACGCGAGTCCTATCACCAGCTCCGCTTGCGCGCGCTCGAGGCCCTGTGCCGACGCCTCAGTGCCGCCGGACGGTTCGGCCAAGCCGTGCAAGCCGGCGTCGCCGCAGTGGCTGGGGAGCCCCTGCGAGAAAGCGCGCGCGCGGCCCTCATCGGAGCCCATCTCGCGGAGCGCAACGTCGCCGCCGCGCTCCGGGAATTCGACGCGTTCCGCGAGCTGCTGCACGCCGAGTTGGGACTCGAGCCTTCCGCGGAGCTTCAGGCATTGGTCAGCGACGTGCGCTGAGCGCACGTAACGCCGCCGTGACGAGCATCCGCGACGATACGCAGCATGGCGACGAGATCATCATCTGACCGCACCGGCTTCCTGATCGTGCGCCTGTGGATCGAAGGCAACCGTCGCGACGGGCTCCGTGCCAGGATCTCGCACACACTCGACGCCACGGGCGATGAGCACGAGATGACCACGGTGGCAACGCCGGAGGAGATCTACGCGGTCGTGCAGGCATGGGTGGAAGCGGTCGTCCATCCGGACGCCGCCGCCGCCCTCGCATCGCCGCCGACGATTCCGTAACGCTCGCGTGACGCCATCGGGAGATGCTGCCAACGAGGGTCCAGCTCGACGGAAGGGCAGGACGTCACCGTACGGATGGAGGAACCATGCTGGCAGCTTTCGGAGGTATCGGGATCGTCGGTCTCATCGTCGTCGTTCTGGTCGTGATGGCCATCGTCTACTTCGTGCGACGCGCCTGACCAACGCATGTTGGGAAAACTGCTCAAGGGCAGCTACAGGAGAAGACTGCTCGGGGTCCTCTACATCGTCATCGGCGTCTTCGTGGCTGCGGGGCATGAGTACTTCTCGCATGTCGATGGTCTGAAGCCGGTCGTCTCGGCGATCCTGGCGGTGTTCCTGTGGCCGTTCGTGCTGTTCGGATTGAGCCTGCACTTCAAGTAGGCGCGACGCAGGTCTGTTCGTGGATCCCATCCCAGGCTGGAGCCGGCGAGCGGATCGACTCGACATCTGAAAGCCTGACCTCGTGAGCCTCGACCTTGAGCGGGACCGGATTGCTCTCCTTCTCCTCGATCTGCAGAACTACGGCGTCCACCCCAACGGCTACTGGATGACGGAGATGCCGGAAGGGGTCGAGCGGCTCGCTCCTTCCCTCGCCCGGACGGTGGACGCGCTCGACGCGGCAAGGGCTGCACGGATCGCCGTCGTGCACGTCGGGAACGCGTGGCGTGACGGTCACCCCGACATCAACCCGCACGCGCCCTGGATGCGCCAGGCGAAGACAGCCGGGCGGTCGCTACAGGACACGTGGGGCACCGAGTTCTTCGAGCCGGTCGCGCCGATCGACGGGGAGTTCATCGTTTACAAGCGCGCAGTGAGCGCGTTGTCCGGAACCGAACTCGATCGCCTGCTTCGGGTCCGAGACATCAACACGATCGCTCTCGCGGGCAGCATCACGAACTTCGCGGTGGAGGGCACGGCCCGCGAGGCATCCGACCGCGGCTACAGGGTGCTGATCCTGAAGGACTGCTGCGAGTCGGTCTCCGACGAGTGGCAGGACTTCTCGATAACGCAGATCCTGCCGATGATCGCGGAGATCACGACGGTCGCCGAGTTTCGTGCGGCGATCATGCATCCTCGGGGATGACCGGAGGCGCCGCAGGAACCAAGCTCACGACGAGTCCAGTCGTCGTCGTGCTGAGCAATCGCGTCGTCGAGCATATCGGCGGGGTGGCTCGCCCTCTGGTCGTCGCCATGCGTTCAGAATGAAGTCAACGAAACTGAAGCCGAGGCAGCGTTCGGATGGCATCTCCGCGTCTCTATCCCGTGAGGGAAAGAGCAGGAGACACGATGATGGGCGAGATGGCTGGGGAGGGCGTCGAACGCGGCTCGCTCTCTGAGCTCTACGTCGCCTACGCGCCCGACGCTCTCCGCCTGGCCTTCCTCCTGACCGGCGACCGAGCCCTGGCCGAAGACCTGGTGCAGGACGCCTTCGTGCGCCTGGTCGGTCGCCTGCGGCACTTGCGCGAGCCGAACGCCTTCTGGGTGTACCTGCGCCGGACGATCGTGAACCTCGCTACGAGTCACTTCCGTCACCGGCGGGTCGAGCGCACATACCTCGAGCGACTGGCCGCCGGTCCCTCG
>JANMPG010000006.1:0-3204 GCA_031369745.1 Actinomycetes bacterium | reverse complement strand
CACGACCCCCCACCACCGGGGGGTGGCGCCGCCGCGTTTGGGGGCCCCCTCCGTGGCCGACCACGCGTACCGCTCCTGGAGCGTCGCGCTCGCTGGGCCCTGTCCCCCGGCGGCGCCGGGGGCGCCCCCGACGATGAGCGGCAACACGAACGCCTGCCACAACACCGGCTGTAGCCGGCCGATCCCGAATTGCGGGAACCCCAGCGTCACCGGGAACGCGGCAACGAACATCGGCAGCGCGAACCCGAACCCCACGGCCGAACCCGAGATCGCGGCTGCGAGCGGCCGATCTTGGAGCCCGCGCGACTGCTCACGTCCGGCCCGATACGCGAGTACGAGCACGGCGATCGTGAGGGCACCCATCGCCACCTGAAGCGTGGCCGTCGAGGTCGCGCCGTCGGGCGCCGCGTCGATCGACGTGAACGGCACGCGCACGCTCGCGAGCGTTTCGGCCAGGCCGATCTTGAACCACGACCACGGGTGATACCAGCCGCTGGCCGCGTACGTGAGCCATGCGAGCGCCTGCCCGGCGAGCAACACCGGCAGGAACACCAGGAGCGAGCCACGCCGAAGCCCCGCGAGCAGCAGGGCGCTCGGGCGCGTGTCGGGGGGGATCTCCGCTCGGGTCGGCCCCCCCACGCTCATCCCGACAGCCGCTCCGCCACGATCCGGGCGACCTGCGACGGCGTGCGAGCCACGGTGACGCCCACCGCCTCGAGCGCTTCCGCCTTCGCGGCCGCCGTGCCTTTGGATCCCGTCACGATCGCGCCGGCGTGGCCCATGCGTTTGCCGGGGGGTGCCTCGAAACCGGCGATGTAGGCCACGACGGGCTTCGTCACGCGCTCGGCGATGAAGTCCGCCGCGCGTTCTTCGTCGTCTCCGCCGATCTCGCCGGTCATGATCATCAGGTCGGTGTCGGGATCGGCCTCGAACAGCGACAAGGCCTCGATGAACCCGATCCCGTGCACCGGGTCGCCGCCCATACCGATGCAGGTCGACTGGCCGATCCCGGCCGACGAGAGCTCGTGCACGATCTGATAGACGAGCGTTCCCGAGCGGCTGACGAACCCGACCCGTCCTGGCGAGCAGACCTCGCCGGGGATGATGCCGACGTTCGCCACCCCCGGCGTGATCACGCCTGGACAGTTCGGCCCGATCAGCGTGGTCCCGGCGCCCGCGAGGTACGCGTGGACGTACGCCATGTCCTTCACGGGGATACCTTCGGTGATGCAGATCGCGAGCCCGACACCGGCGTCTGCCGCCTCCAAGATCGCCTCGGCCGCAAAGCGCGGCGGGACGAAGATCATCGAGGTGTTGGCGCCCGTTTCGCGCACGGCGTCGGCCACCGTGTCGAACACCGGGATGCCTTCGACGTCTTGGCCGGCCTTGCCCGGGGTCACGCCGGCGACGACGTCGGTACCGTAGGCACGGTTGCGGAGCGTATGAAACGTGCCTTCCGAGCCGGTGATGCCCTGGACCAGGAGTTTCGTGTCCTTGCCGACGAGCACGCTCACGCCACACCACCCTTGGCGAGGCGCGCAGCCTCCGCGGCGGCGTCGTCCATCGTCGCGACGGGCACGATCCGCGGGTGCGCGGCGTCGGCGAGGATCCGCCGTCCCGCTTCCGCGTTCGTGCCGTCGAGCCGCACGACCAGCGGCACGGTCGCGTCGATGCGGTCCAGCGCTTCCAGGATGCCGGCTGCAACCACATCACAGCGCGTGATGCCGCCGAAGATGTTGATGAACACGCATCGCACCGCGGGGTCCGACAAGATCACCTGCAGCGACGTGGCCATCTTCTCGGCGCTCGCCCCGCCCCCGATGTCGAGGAAGTTCGCCGCATGCGCGCCCGCCTGCGCGACCACATCCAGCGTCGACATCACGAGCCCGGCGCCGTTGCCGATGATCCCGACCTCGCCGTCCAGCTTCACGTACTGCAGGTCGGCGTCCTTCGCCCGCTTCTCGACCGGATCGATCGGGAAGACGTCGGCCAGCGCTTCGATGTCGGGGTGCCGGAACAAGGCGCTGTCGTCGATCGTCACCTTGGCGTCCAGCGCCACGACGCCGCCGTCTTCCAACTGCACGAGCGGGTTGATCTCGACCAGCGTCGCATCCATCTCGTTGAGTAGCGACCACATCTTGCGGAGCACGTCGCCCGCGCCCTCGCGCGCGTCGGCGGGCAGGGTGCCCGTGAGCTCGCGCACGTGCCATGCGCGCATGCCGAGCCCGGGGTTCACGTGCACACGGCGGATCGCCTCGGGTCGCTCGACGGCGAGCGTTTCGATATCCATGCCGCCTTCTGCGGTCAGCATCCACAGGTACTCGCCGTTGGAACGATCGAGCAGCACCGACGTGTAGAACTCGCGAGCGATCGGCAGCAGCTCTTCGACGAGCACCCGGTTGACCGCGTGACCCTGGAAATCGGAACCGAGCATGCGCCCAGCGGCCTCGGCCGCTTCCTGCGGCGAGCTGCACAGCGCGACGCCGCCGCCCTTGCCGCGACCGCCGACCTGCACCTGGATCTTCACGACGGACTTCCCGCCGAGTTCCTCGGTCGCAGCGGTTGCAGCCTCGGGCGAGGTCGCAACGATGCCGCGCGGCGTCGCGATGTCGTGGGCACGGAACAGGTCCTTGCCCATGTGTTCGTACAGATCCATGGGGACTCCTGGAAGGTCAGTTCGTCGGGGCCAGCCTGGTACGCAACCAATCCACGATTTCGGTCGTGGTTGCGCCGGGCGTGAAGATCTTCTCCACGCCACCTGCCTCGAGCGTCGGGATGTCGGCAGCGGGGATGATGCCACCACCGAAGACCACGATGTCGTCGGCTCCACGTTCGCGAAGCTGTGTCACCACCTTCGGGAACAAGGTCATGTGGGCGCCGGAATGCAAGGACAGACCGACAGCGTCGGCGTCCTCTTGGATCGCGGTCTCCACGATCTGCTCGGGCGTTTGGTGCAAACCGGTGTAGATCACCTCGAAGCCGGCATCGCGCAGCGCCCGGGCGACGATCTTCGCCCCCCGGTCGTGCCCGTCCAACCCGGGCTTGGCCACGATCACTCGGTATTTCTCCGGCATCGCGGCGGAGTCTATCGAACGGGCAGGTTGCGCCCCGGCGAGCATGCGCGCGAGTATCCGCTGATGGCAGCGAACCTCGAGCGGCCGCAGACGCTCTTCACGTGGAACGGAGATTGGGCGCTCGCCTATC
>JANMPG010000171.1:0-18969 GCA_031369745.1 Actinomycetes bacterium | reverse complement strand
AGCAAGGGCAACTGCACGCCGATGCCGACGGCGGTGACCGGGGGGGCGCTTCGCTCCGTCCCTTCGCTTCGCTTCGGTCAGAGCCCCCCGGACCCCCGCCGGCGGCATCGGCGTCCCGTCCACCGTTGTGGTCGGGGTATTCGCGCGGAGCTGACCAGGCACGGCGGGTCCTGGGCGGGGGGGCGGGGGGTTTCGTGGTGAGACCTGTTCCGGAGGAGGAGCAGGAGCTGGTTGTGGACGCGGTGAGGCTTTGTTTGGAAGGGGGGAGGCGGGCGTTGGTTGTGGTGCCGGAGGCGTCGCCGATGCCGGCGACGACGCGGGCGCTACGGGAGGCGTTCGGGGAGCGGGTGTGTGTGTTCGCGGGGGGCGATGCGCGGACGCGGTATCGGACGTGGTTGGCGATCCGGGATGGATCGTTCGACGTGGTGGTGGGGACCCGGCCGGCGGTGTTCGCGCCGATGCGTTCGCTCGGGTTGCTGTGGGTGTCTCGGGAATCGCATCCGGCGCATCGGCAGGAGCGGGCGCCGTACTACCACCTGCGCGACGTGGCGATCCGACGCTCGCAGCTGTCCGGGGCGGTGTGTGTGCTGTCGGCGCTGTGTCCCTCGAGCGAAGCGGTCGCGCTCGGTCTCGCGGAGGTCGCGTCGGCCAAACGGCGCTGGCCGAAGGTCGAGGTTGTTCGTCCCGGCACGGAAGGCAGGGCGTCTCGGGTCGTGCATGCGTTGCGTGACACGAAGCGGGCGTTCGTGTTCGCGCCACTGCCCGGGTACGGCGTGGCGCAGGTGTGTCGTGCGTGCAGCTCGCCCGCGGCGTGCGCGGCGTGCGGTGGCTTGCTGCGCGCTGAGGGGGGCGCGATCCGTTGCATCGTGTGCGAGGCGCCGGGTCGATGCCGGACCTGTGGCGAGACGTCGTTCGGGATCCGACGCGGCGGCGCCGAGCGGGTCGAAGAGTGGGCGAGCCGGTATGCGCAGGTTCCGGTAGCGCGCGTCACCCGGCCGCGCTTGCCCAAGACGCGAGGCGAGGTCTTGATCGGCGGTGCCGAGGCGGTGCGGGACCTGGGCGTCGGCGATCTGGACCTCGTGGCGATTCTCGACGCCGACCTTGCCGAGCGCCGGCCGGGTCTTGCCGCCCGTGAGCGGGCGCTCGCGGTGTGGATGGAAGCGGTGGGGTGGGCCAGGCCGGCCGGGCGGGCGATCGTGCAGAGTTCGCATCCGTCCGACCCGACCGTGCAGGCGCTGGTGCGGGGAAACCCGGATCGGTTCCATGCGCGGGAGCGTGAGCGCCGAACCGCGGCGGGATTCCCCGTTGGGGCTCCCGTGTTCCGCGTGGTCGGCACCGACCAGCTCGAGGCGGCGATCCAGCACCATCGGCCGATCACCGCGCTGACGACGTCGCTGGGGGGCCGGACGGTATGCTTGCTCGCGCTCGAGCCCGCGGGTGTGGCCGCGTTCGGGGCCGCGATGCGGGCCCTTGCTGCAACCGGGATCGTCGAGCGCGTCGAGGCTGAACCGCACATCTGATCGAGGGACCGTATGTTGCTATCGATCCGCATCTTGGGCGACCCCGTGCTGCGTGAGCCCGCCAAGCCCGTCGAGGCGTTCGATCGGGGGCTCGCCCAGCTCGCCAAGGACATGATCGAGACGATGTATGACGCGCCGGGTGTCGGTTTGGCCGGGCCACAGGTCGGCATCTCGCTGCAGCTGTTCGTGTTCGACGACGGCGAACACGGCCCGACATTCATCGCCAATCCCGAGTTGCTCGACGGCGACGGCGAGATCACCGAGGAAGAGGGGTGCCTTTCGATCCCGGGGCCCTACCACCCGACATCCCGCTTCCGGGCGATCCGCTGCCGGGGGCTCGATGTCAAGGGAAAGGCCCAGGAGTTCGTCGCCGAGGGGCTGCTCGCGCGCATCTTCCAGCACGAGACCGACCATCTCAGCGGCATGCTCTACATCGACCGGCTCGACGACGAGGGTCGCAAATCCGTCTTGGCCGAGTTGCGTCGCATCGAACTCGGTCTGGTCGAACCACGAGCGCGCAAACGGCGCTAAGCGCCCGGCCCGGCGGCTATCCTGCCGATCGTGACCCTTCGCATCGCTTTCCTCGGCAACGATCCCTGGTCGGTGCCCGCGCTCGATGCGATCGCCGCAGAGCCCGACCTGTCGCTCGAACTTGTGATCACGAACCCCCCGAAGGCCGCCGGCCGCGGATCGAAGCTGACACCGACGGCGGTCGCACGCGCGGCGGCGGCGCATCGCGTGCCCCTGCTGGAGGTCGCAGGGGTGCGCGAGGGAGCCGGCGCCACGGGGCTCGCCGAGCTGCACCCCGATGTGGTGGTCGTCGTGGCCTACGGTCAGATCCTGTCGCGCGAAACGCTGTCGCTCGCACCACATGGCGCGATCAACCTGCACTTCTCCCTCCTGCCGCGGTGGCGTGGCGCCACGCCCGTGCAGCACGCGATCTTGGCCGGAGACGACGTCACCGGCGTGACGGTCATGCGCATGGATGCCGGGCTCGATACCGGTCCGATCCTCAATCAGCTGGAGGAGCCGATCCGTTCCGATGACGACGCAGGCTCGTTGGGCATGCGTCTTGCGAAGAACGGGGCACTGCTCCTGGTCGGTGTGCTGCGGATGCTGCCGCGGGGGGGCCTACCGGCTCGCGTGCAAGACGGTCGGCTCGCGACCGGCGCACCGAAGATCTCGCCCGAGCAGCGGCAGATCGACTGGTCGCAGCCGGCGGTCGAGATCGTTCGCCTGATCCGGGCGCTCGCACCGCAGCCGGGGGCCACAACACCGTTTCGCACGGAGCCGCTCAAGGTGTTGGTCGCTGGGATCGATCATGCCGCGACCGACGGGGGCCTCCCCGGGACGATCCTGGCTTCCGACGATCGGGGGGTGCTCGTGCGATCGGGCGACGGCGGGGTCCGTCTGATCGAGGTCGCGGTTGCCGGACGACGACGGATGGGCGCCGCCGAGTGGGCTCGGGGCGCTCGGTTCATGCCCGATGAGCGGTTGGGATGAACCCGCCGACCACCGCGCGCTCCGTCGCGTTAGAAGCGATCCGTCGGGTCCTCGATGAAGGTGCGTACTCGAACCGGGTCATGCCGTCGTTGCTGGCGCGATCCGGCCTGGATGTGCGAGACCGAGCGTTCGCCATGGAGCTCGCGTTCGGCACGCTTCGTTGCCTCCTACCGATGGACGCGGCGATCGCCACCGCCGCGAACCGGCCCGTTGACCGCATCACGGTGCCGGCGCGTCACGCGATCCGGCTCGGCGCATACCAGCTGCTCGAGGCAGGGGTGCCCCCGCACGCCGCGGTGTCGGCCACCGTGGATCTGGTGGCAGGCAAGGAGCGAGGGTTCGTCAACGCGGTCCTTCGCCGACTTGCCGCCCATCCGCCGACGGCGCAGACCGGGTCGAGCGCGGCGGCGATCAGCACGCGCACGGGTCTTGCCGATTGGGCAGTGACCGAGCTCCAGGCGCTCGTGGGGACCGAGGCGGAGGAGGCGGCCGCTGCGCTGGCCGCCAAGGCGCCGCTGTCGGTGCGTGCGGTCGGGGGCGCCGCCGTCGTCCCGGCGCTGATGCAGGAGTTCCTGGCAGCCGGTTTCGACCCGACGGCGGGAACCGTCGATCCCGCGTGCGTCCTGCTCGGTGGCGGTGACCCACGAGTGTTGCCCGGCTTCGAGGAGGGTCGGTTCGCCGTCCAAGACCAGGCGTCGGCGTTCGTGGTGCGCTGCCTCGATCCGCAGCCGGGGGATCAGGTCTTCGACGCCTGCGCGGCCCCCGGCGGCAAGACCCTGCACATCGCCGAGCTCGTTGCCCCCGGCGGGCACGTCGTCGGAGGCGATGTGTCCGCGAGACGGGTCGGGCTCATCGCCGCGCAGGCCGCCCGGCTCGGCTTGCGGCCGTGGCTGCTTGCGAGCGACGCCACGCGTCCGGCGGTGGGTGGTCGGTTCGATCGCGTCTTGGTCGACGCCCCCTGCAGCGGCGTCGGATCGGCGCGCCGCCGACCTGAACTGCTATGGCGGGTGCGAAAGGATCGCCTGAGCGGCCTGGCCGCCAGACAGCTGGCCATCGCGAACGCCGCGGCCGATCTGACCGTCCCGGGGGGCAGGATGGTCTATGCGGTATGCACGTTCACCCGCGTTGAGACCGACGCCGTGTGTGACGCGCTCCTTCGCGCTCGCCGAGATCTTGAGCCGATCGCCACCGACGGGCCCGACGGGATGGTGCAGCGCCACCGCCTGTGGCCCCACCGCGACGGCTGCGACGGCATGTTCGTTGCGACCTTCGCACGCTTGGCGTAGGTCCACCGCTTCTGGGTTCGCGAGGGCGCGCCGGGTACCATGGCAGCCAATGGGAACGGTTGCCGCCTCGATACTGGCCGCCGACTTCGCGAACCTCGGTGCGCAGGTCACAGCGGTGGAGCCGCACGTCGGGATCTTCCACGTCGACATCATGGACGGACACTTCGTTCCGCCCATCGCCCTGGGCACGGTGATCGTGCAGAGCTTGCGGCCGGTCACACAGCGGGTGCTGCACGGCCACCTCATGGTTGACGCACCCGAGAGCTTCTTCGACGAGCTGCGTGAAGCCGGACTCGATGTCGTCAGCTTCCACATGGAAGCGGTCGCCGATCCGGGTCCGGCGATCGACAAGGCCCGCGCCGCGGGGCTGGGCGTCGGGTTGACGCTGAACCTGGAAACACCCGTGGACGCGGTGGTCCCGTTCCTCGATGCGATCGACGACGTGATGCTGATGAGCATCCGGCCGGGCTGGTCCTATCAGGTGCTCAATCCCGAGGTCTACCTGCGCTTGGAAACGGTGCGATCCGAGATCGATCGGCTCGGGGTCGACGTCGCACTCGAGATCGACGGTGGCGTCAAGGCCGACAACGCCCAGCGTGCCGTCGACGCCGGCGCGACGGTGCTGATCGCCGCATCGGGTATCTTCGCTCAGCCGGACCCGGCCGAGGCAGCCCGGAACCTGGCCGCGATCGCAGAAGGAGCACGCTAAGTGCCAGAAACGATCCTCGTGGTTGACGACGATCCGGACATCGCCCGGTTCGTGGAGGTGAACCTGCGTTCCGCCGGCTACGACGTCGCGGTCGCCGCCGATGGGGAAGAGGCGCTCACGCGTGCCGCGGCGCTTCGCCCAGACCTGGTGCTGCTCGACGTGATGATGCCCCGCATCGACGGGTTCGAGGTTGCGCAGCGGCTGCGCAAGAACCCGCAAACTGCCAACACCAGCATCATCATGCTTACCGCGAAGGCGTTGTCGGCCGACAAGGTCACGGGTCTGCAGTCCGGCGCCGACGATTACATCATCAAGCCCTTCGACCCGATCGAGTTGCTCGCCCGCGTGAAAGGCACGCTGCGTCGGGCCAAGGAGATGCGCAACCTCTCCCCGCTGACCGGACTGCCCGGCAATATCCGCATCCAAGAAGAGATCGAGCGGCAGGTGCGCGAGCAGCGCGAGTTCGCCGTGCTGTACTGCGATCTCGACAACTTCAAGGCCTACAACGATCAGAAGGGCTTCGTTCGCGGGGACCGGCTGATCCAGGCGACCGCTCGGATCATCCAGGACGCGGTGATCGAGGGATCCGGTTCGGAGGGGTTCGTGGGCCATGTCGGCGGCGACGATTTCGTCGCGGTCGTGGATCCCGAGGGTTCCGAAGACGTCGCCAAGAGCATCTGCGAGCGTTTCGACGAGGCGCGCGCCGAGTTCTACGACCCCGAGGACCTCGAGCGGGGATTCGTGCGCATGGAGGATCGCAAGGGCGTGCTCCAGGACATCCCGCTGGTGGCGGTGTCGGTCGGGATCGCGAGCTCCGCGAAACGGCATTTCGCGCACTACGGCGAGGCGGTCGCCGTGGCCACCGAGATGAAGTCCTTCGCCAAGCGCGATGCGGGCTCCAGTTACGCGGTCGACCGTCGTACCGAGGTCTGAGCGCCGCCCACTCCCGGCTGGTCCAGCTCCGTGCCTATACTGGCTACAGCCTGTTTCCGGGGCGGGGTGAGACTCCCCACCGGCGGTTACAGTCCGCGACCCCGCCGCAGCCAGCGGTGGGTGGATCCGGTGCGATTCCGGGACCGACCGTCAAAGTCGGGATGAGAGGGAACAGGGCGTCGAGCTGCCGCGTGTCGCGGCGGCGGTCGCCGTGTCGTCCACGCCCCGGGCCACGAGGGGGATATGGACGAGCGCGACACACACATCGAGCACATGCGACGAGCCCTGTCGCTGGCTGTGCGCGGCTGGGGGCACGTCTCGCCCAACCCGATGGTTGGTTCCGTCATCGTGGATCCGAGCGGTGGCGCCCTCGCTGAGGGTTGGTACGAGGGACCCCGGGGCGCGCCGCATGCCGAGATTCATGCGCTTCGGCACGCGGGTGACCGCGCTCGCGGCGCCACCGTCTACTGCTCGCTCGAGCCTTGCGATCACCACGGCTCGACCCCTGCGTGCACCGAAGCGCTGATCGCCGCCGGAGTCGCACGGGTGGTCGTTGCGGCAGGTGATCCCAACCCGCTCGTCGACGGCCGCGGGCTCGCGCGTCTTCGAGCGGCCGGCATCGAGGTGATCGAAGGCGTCGTCGAGCACGACGCGCGCCGGCTGAACGCCGCGTTCGAGCGCCATGTGACGACGGGCTCCCCGTTCGTGGTGCTGAAGTCGGCCGCATCGCTGGACGGCAAGACGGCCGCGTTCGACGGCACCTCGAAGTGGATCACGTCGCCGCAGGCCCGCGCCGACGCGCACCGACTGCGTGCGTGGGCCGACGCGGTCGTCGTCGGCGCCGGGACCGTTCTCGCCGACGATCCTCACCTGACCGTGCGGGCGGACGAACTTGTGAACGCCTGGCAACCGTTGCGCGTCGTGGTCGATGCGGCCGGTCGCGTGCCCGCGACGGCTGCGGTTTTCGACGACGACGCGCCCACCCTGGTTGCCACGACCGAGCGAGCCGAGGAACAGCACATCCGATCGTGGCAGGAAGCCGGCGCGGACGTGGAGGTGCTCGAGGTCGACGGGTCCGGCGGTGTGTCCCCACAAGCGCTCGTTCGCGTGCTCGGCAAGCGGGATGTGCAGGGTGTGGTGATCGAGGGCGGCGCAACCCTCGCCTGGAGTTTCGTGGGCGACGGCGCCGTCGATCGGATCGTGCAATACATCGCCCCGTCGGTGATCGGCGGTGCGGGCGCGCTCGGCATCGTGGCCGGCGCGGGGTTCGCGCCGATCGATCGAGCCCTGCGCCTGTCGTTCGAGCGGGTCGAGCGCATCGGCCCGGATCTGAGAGTGGAGGCCGATGTTCACCGGGATCATTGAGGAGCGAGGTGCGGTGTCCGCCCTCGAGGGCGGGCGACTGTCCATCGCATGCCGCGTCGTGACGGTCGGCAGCCCGATCGGCGCGTCGGTCGCGGTCAACGGCGCGTGCCTGACGGTGGTCGAACGAGACGATGCGCACCTGGCCTTCGACCTGAGCGAGGAGACCTCGTCCCGTACGAGTCTGCGCCGGCTCGAGCCCGGACATCCGGTGAACCTGGAGCGCCCGGTTTCGCTCGCGGCGCGACTCGGAGGCCACATCGTGCAGGGTCATGTCGACGGGGTGGGTGAGGTCGTCTCCCTCGAGCCCGGTGATGACGGCGGCGCCGTCTTGCGGGTTCGCATCCCGGATGACCTGCTCCGCTACGTCGTCCTGAAGGGGTCGCTGACGGTCGACGGCGTCAGTCTGACGGTGTCGTCGCTGCACCCCGATGGGGTGTCGATCGCGCTGATCCCGCACACCCTCGCCGCCACGACCCTCGGCAGCGCCCGAGCGCGCGACCCCGTGAATCTCGAAGTCGATGTGATCGCCCGATATGTCGAACGCCTGATGGAAAGGCCATGACCATGAACGAACAACTCCACGTCGAGGACCTCGACCGCGCATCCTTCGCAACGATCGACGAGGCCCTGCAGGACCTTCGCGCGGGAAGGATGATCCTCGTGGTGGACGACGCCGATCGTGAGAACGAAGGCGACTTCATCATCGCTGCGGAAACGTGTACTCCCGAGGCCGTGAACTTCATGGTCACGCATGGGCGTGGCATCGTGTGTCTGCCTGTTGCCGGATGGCGCTTGGATGAGCTGCAGATCCCGCAGATGGTCTCGAGCACCGGTGGAGACGACACCGCGTTCACCGTGTCGATCGACTATCGCCCGGCGGTCACCACGGGCACGAGTGCGCACGACCGGGCTCTCACCGCCGTGGCGATCGCGGACCCGACCGTGAAGCCGAAGGATTTCCAGCGGCCGGGACATATCTTTCCGCTGCGTGCCAAAGAGGGCGGGGTCCTTCGGCGTGCCGGGCACACCGAGGCAGCGGTCGACCTCGCGTCGCTGGCCGGGATGTTTCCCGCGGGGGTGATCTGTGAGGTCATGAATGGCGACGGCACGATGGCACGCCTGCCCGAGCTCGTGCGCGTCGCCCGGGAGTTCGACCTCAAGCTGATCTCGATCGCGGACCTGATCCAGTATCGGCGCCAGCGAGAGGTGCTCGTGCGGCGGGTCGCCGAGGCGACGATCCCGACCGAGTGGGGCGAGTTCCGCGCCTACGCGTACGACAGCACGGTCGATGGGCGAACCCATGTCGCGCTCGTGCGCGGCGATGTCGGCGACGGCGAGAAGGTGCTCACCCGCGTGCACTCCGAATGCCTGACCGGTGACGTATTCGGGTCGCTGCGCTGCGATTGCGGCGCGCAGCTCGAGGCCGCTGTCGAGCAAGTTGCCAAGGAGGGCCGCGGCATCGTGCTGTACATGCGTGGTCATGAGGGCCGCGCGATCGGTCTCACGCACAAGCTGCGTGCCTACGAACTGCAGGACCAGGGCCGCGACACCGTCGAGGCGAACCTCGAACTCGGGTTCGCGCCCGATCAGCGTGAGTACGGCATCGGCGCGCAGATCTTGGTGGATCTCGGCGTGAAGTCGATGCGTCTGCTCACGAACAACCCCGACAAGCGAGCGGGGCTCGAAGGTTACGGGCTGTCGATCGACGAACGGCTCCCGCTGCAGACCGTCCCGACCGACCAGAATCGTGCCTACCTACGGACCAAGGCCGACAAGATGGGGCACCTGCTGGACGTCGAGCCGGAGGTCACCGCGTGAAGGTCGTTCGCGGGGAGACCTCCGGTCCGGGCGTGCGGGTCGCGATCGTCGCGGCCCGGTTCAACGAGGTGGTCACTTCGAGCCTGGTCGAAGGCGCCCTGCAGGGACTTCGCCACGCCGACGTCGACGACGACGACGTCACGCTTGTCTGGGTGCCGGGCGCGTTCGAGATCCCCGTGGTCGCGGATCGTCTGGCTCGCGGTGGCGAGATCGACGCCGTGATCTGCCTCGGCGCGGTGATCCGGGGCGAGACCGCGCATTTCGAGTTGGTGGCAAACGAGGCCGCGCGTGGGATCGCGGATGTCGCTCGATCCACCGGGGTCCCATGCATCTTCGAGATCCTCGCGACCGAGGACCTCGCGCAAGCGCAGTCGCGCGCCGGCGGGGTCCACGGCAACAAGGGGTGGGAGGCCGCCTCCTCGGCGCTGGAGATGGTGCGAGTGCTGCAGCAGTTGCCCGGCGGGGCCCCGTCATCATGATCGTGGACCGACCCTGGGGTCGCACGCAGACCTACGCGTTGAATCAGCCCGCCACCGCTCGGCTCGTGACCGTTCTACCCGGCGGCGACACCGGCGCTCACTACCACCGGCTCCGCGACGAGTTGTGGATCGTGCTGGATGCGGGTCTGACGATCGATATCGGTAATCGGGTCTTGGAGCCCGCCGTCGGGGACGAACTGCGGGTGCCTGCCGAGGAACCTCACCGGATCCGCTGTGGCGCAGAAACACCTGGCCGGGTCCTGCAGATCTCGTTCGGGTACTCGAGCGACGATGACCGCCTGCCGGTCGAGGGCGGCCCCCCGGGCGATGGATGAGACGGCGGTCGACGCCCGTCGGTGCCGCCCCCTATACTCCTCGTGCGTACATGCGCACGTGAGTTCGACCTGCACCGGCGAAGCCGGTGCAGCTTTTTCCACGAAGGAGTGATGCGGGGTTTCAACGGATCCGAGGATCAATGACAGGATCAGGTCGTCACAGGTTCGCCTGGTTGGGCATGACGGAGCGCAGATCGGAGTGGTCGACACCCGTGAGGCGCTGAGTCAGGCACAAGCGCTCGATCTGGATCTCGTCGAAGTCGCGCCACAGGCAGATCCGCCCGTGTGTCGCATCATGGACTACGGCAAGTTCAAGTACGAACGCGACGTCAAGAACAAGGAAGCACGCCGGAAGCAGTCCCGTACGGGTCTGAAAGAGATCAAGTTCCGCCCGAAGATCGATCCGCACGACTACGCCACGAAGAAGGGGCACGTCACGCGGTTCCTTTCCGCGGGCAACAAGGTCAAGGTCACGATCATGTTCCGCGGGCGCGAGATGGCGCACACGGATCTCGGTCGCAAGATCTTGGACCGGCTCGTGGCCGACCTTGGCGATCTCGTGATCGTTGAATCGATGCCGAAGCAAGAAGGCCGCAACATGATCATGGTGGTGGGGCCCAACAAGCGGTACCTGGAAGAGCAAGCGAAACAGCGTGCGCGCGCGGAGCGCGAGGAGGCCAAGCTCGCAGCGGAGCCTCCCGTCGCCCCTGCCGCCGAGGAACCGGCTGCAGAGCCGGATCTGGAGCCGGTGGCCGAGGCCGCCAGCCCCGCTGCCGACGAAGGGTAGAAGCCATGCCGAAGATGAAGAGCCACAGTGCAACTTCCAAGCGCTTCCGCGTGACGCGCAAGGGCAAGGTGCTGCACCACAAGGCCACGGGCAACCACATGCTCACCAAGAAGAGCGGCAGCCGCCGGCGCCGCGTCGAAGGCATGGCCGAGGTCGCGTCCACCGGCGAGCAGAAGAAGCTCAAGCGCCTGTTGGGGAGGTGACCCGATGGCCAGAGTCAAACGATCCGTCCACGCGAAGAAGAAACGCCGTGAGGTCCTCGCAAGCGCGAAGGGGTACACCGGCAGCCGCCGCGTGCGCTACCGCGCCGCGAAGGAGCAGGTGCGTCACTCCGGTGTGTACGCCTACCGCGACCGCCGAGACCGCAAGGCGCAGTTCCGCCGCTTGTGGATCACCCGTATCAATGCCGCGGTACGCCCGCAGGGGTTGTCCTACTCCCGTTTCATGAACGGTCTCAAGGCGGCCGGGGTCGAGGTCGACCGCAAGATCCTGGCCGACATGGCGGTAAACGACCCCAAGGCGTTCGCTCAGCTCGTGCAGCAGGCCAAGGACGCGTTGCCGGCGGCGGCCGTCGCCTGATCGACCTCCGCCCTGCGCGGCCGACCGAGGCGAGACTCCGGCACGACCGGAGTCTGGAGGGCTCGTGATCTCCAGCACGAAGAACCCGAAGGTCGCTGCGGCCTCTCGCTTGCACAAGCGAGCCCTGCGCGAGACCGACCGTCGTTTCCTGGTTGAGGGAGCGCAAGGGGTACGCGAGGCGCTTGCCTGCGCGCCGCCCGCCCTGGAGACGCTGTTCATCGACGACGATCAGCACGAGCTCGCGGTCTTGGCTCGTCGCGCAGGCGTCGAGGTCATACCCGCCAACGACGCCGTGCTTGCCCGTCTCACCTCGACGGTGACCCCACAGGGTGTTGTCGGGGTGTCGCCGTTCGTCGATATCGAGCTCGACGCGTTGCCGAGCGCTGGGTGTGTCCCGGTCCTGCACGAGGTGCGTGACCCCGGCAACGCCGGCACGATCCTGCGTTCTGCCGATGCGGCGGGGGCGTCCGGTGTGGTGTTCACGGCATCGTCGGTCGATGTGTACAACCCCAAGACCATCCGAGCCTCGGCTGGATCGGTGTTTCACCTACCTGTGGTGCGTGGTGTATCGACGACCGACGCGATCGCGCACCTTCGTGCCGCTGGCTACAAGGTGCTTGCCATGGACGCGCATGGATCTGAGCCGTTGTACACCACCGACGTCGGTGGTCCGATCGCGTTCGTGTTCGGCAACGAAGCCCATGGACTGCCGCAGGAGGTGGTTTCGCTGGCCGATGCAACGGTCCGCGTCCCGCACGCGGGACACGCGGAATCGTTGAACCTCGCTGCAGCTGCATCGGTCTGCCTGTTCGATTGGGCGAGACGCCGCGGCGGCCGCGGGGAGTCGCTCGAGTCGATCATCACCGCGGCGGCTCACGACATCAGATCGCCGCTGACCGCGATGAAGGGCTTCGGATACGCGCTCGAGAAGCGTTGGGCGGACATGACCGGTGAGCAGCGCGCGCTGATGCTCACTGGCATCGTGCATGACGCCGATCGGATGGATCAGATCTTGCGCCTGCTGGTCGACGCCGCTCGCGTGTCCGGCGGCAGCCTCGAGCCCTACCGCGACCGCACGGATCTGGCCGACGTCGTCGCAGCGGTTGCCGACATGCAGGCGCGGGACCCGGAGCATCCCAAGATCACCTGGCAGGGCGACCCCGGACCGTATTTCATCGACCCGACCCGGTTGAAGACCGCGCTGTTGGCTTTCGACGAGTCGCTGCTGTGGTGGGCGGCCGAGGGTCCTGTCGAGATATCGGCCTCGCGCGAAGACGAGCAGGTGCACATCATGGCGTCGCGGACCGGCGCGAGCATGAGTGGGGAGGAGACGGAGTCGTTGTTCCTGCCGCGCCAGCCGGGGAGCGGGGGTGGATCGAAGATCGGCCTGTTCGTCGTTCGAGCCGTCGCGGAGGCACAGGGAGGTCGTGCCTGGGCCACGATCGACGGCGATCGCCTCACGCTGCACTTGAGCCTGCCCGTGTCGATCTGACCCCGGGGCGCGCGAAGTCGATTGCTAGACTCGCCCAACCATGGATGCCGCCGAGATGCTGCAGACGCTCGATGCCGAGCTCGCGCGCGGCACTGCGGCGTTCGAGGGGGCTGCGAGCTTGGAGGAACTCGAGGCGGCGCAGGTATCGATCATGGGTCGCAAGTCCGCGTTCAGTCAGCTGCAGCGAGGGCTCGGCGCCCTTGACGAACAGCAGCGTCGCACCGTCGGCGCGCGCGCCAACGCGGTGCGTGGCGCCCTCACCGAGGCGTTGGACACGAGGCGCGGCACGCTCCAAGACGCGGCCGAGCTTCTCCTAATCCAAGCCGATCGCGTCGATCTGACCCTGCCCGGCCGCCGTCCTCGTTCCGGTTCCCTGCATCCGCTGACGCTCGTCGAGCGCCACGTGGTCGAGGTGTTCACCCGCATGGGCTTCCGCGTCGCGGAAGGACCCGAGATCGAAGACGATTGGCACAACTTCCAGGCGCTCAACATCCCGGTCGATCACCCGGCGCGCACGATGAAGGATTCGCTCTACGTCGCGATCCCCGGGCACCCGGAACTGCTCCTGCGCACCGAAACGAGCTCGGTGCAGATACGCACGATGCAGTCGCAGCCACCACCCGTGTACATCATCGCGCCCGGTCGGGTGTACCGGCGGGAGACCGCGGACCCGACCCACCTGCCCGTGTTCCATCAGGTCGAGGCACTCGTCGTCGACGAAGGGATCACCTTCGCGGATCTCAAGGGCACGCTCGAGGCCATGGCCCAACAGATGTTCGGCGAACGACGCCGCGTGCGCCTGGGGCCCGCGTACTTCCCGTTCGTCGAGCCCGGCGCCGAGGTCGGCGTGTCGTGTTTCGTCTGCGAAGGGGTTGGGTGCCGGGTGTGCGGCAACGGCTGGATCGAGTTGCTCGGCGCCGGCATGATCCACCCACAGGTTCTCGACAACTGCGGGTATGACTCCGAGCGGTATACGGGCTTCGCGTTCGGGGTGGGGATCGAGCGCCTCGCGCTGCTTCGCTACGCGATCCCCGACATCCGGCTGTTGATCGAGGGCGATGTGCGATTCCTCGAACAGTTCGAAGGCGCGACATGAGGATCCCACTGCAGTGGTTGCGTGAGTACGCGCCCACCGATCTTCCTGCCGACGAGCTCGCGGCGCTGATCACCCACCGGGGGGTCAAGGTCGAAAACGTGTTGTATCCGTGGTCGGGCCTTGACGGGGTGGTCGTCGCTCGTGTCCTGGAGGTACGTGACCACCCGAACTCGGACAAGCTGTGTGTCGCGCGCATCCAGCATGGCGCGGGCGAGATCGAGCTCGTGGTCGGGGTCCGCAACATGGTGGCCGGCGATCTCGTCTGCTGGGCGCCGCCCGGCGGTCGCGTTCCGGTGTTGGACGAACCGCTCGGGCAACGTGAGATCCGTGGCGTGGTGTCTCACGGCATGCTGTGCTCCCCGCGGGAGCTCGCGATCGGTGCGGACCATCACGGCATCCTGGTGCTGAACGACGAAGGACTCGACGTCGGGGCCGATCTGAAGTCGGCGCTTGCGCTGGATCAAGCCGTGTTGGACATCGAGGTCGAGCCGAACCGGCCGGATTTCCTCAGTGTGTACGGTGTTGCGCGCGAGGTCGCGGCGGCCACGGGAGTGCCCCTCGCGCCGGTTTCCCACGACCTGAACGAGATCGCTGAAGCGACCGCCGACGTCGTCACGGTGGAACTCGACGCGCCCGACGCCTGCCCCCGGTACGTGGCGCGTGTGATCCGGGGCGTCCAGCACCGAGCGTCGCCCCTACTGGTGCAGGCACGACTCACCGCGTGCGGCATGCGTCCCATCGACGCGGTCGTTGACGCCACGAACTACACGATGCTCGAGCTCGGGCAGCCGTTGCATGGGTTCGACCTACGCGACATCGCCGGAGCGGGCATCGTCGTTCGACATGCGGTCGACGGTGAGCGGCTGACGACGCTCGATGACGTCGAGCGGGTGCTGCAGGCCGACGACCTGTTGATCTGCGACCGCGAGCGCGCGGTGGCGATCGCCGGCGTGATGGGAGGCCAACGCGCCGAGGTTTCCGAAACCACCACCGATGTGCTGCTCGAAAGCGCCTCGTTCACCCGGGGCGGCATCCTGCTCACGGCCAGGCGGCTCGACCTGCACTCCGAGGCGTCCCACCGATTCGAGCGCGGCACCGATCCCGAGGGACTCGATCGAGCCGCAGCTCGGTGCGCGGCGCTCATGTGTGCCTGGGCAGGCGGTGAGGTGCTCGCGGGCGTCGCCGCGGCGGGTCGCACACCCGAGCGACGGTGGGTATCGATACGCGCGTCGCGCGCAGCGGCCCTCCTCGGCTATCCCGTCGACGCCGAAGACGCCAAGGCGGTGTTCGATGCTCTCGGCATGGCCCATCGCGGCGCAGACGACGTGATCGAGGTCGAAGTGCCCGGCTACCGAGCCGACATCGATCGTGAGGTCGATCTGATCGAAGAGGTCGTTCGCGTCCAGGGCTACGATCGGGTGGGAACCACCCTGCCCCGAGCTCCGCACCCCGGAGGAGTCACCCCGATCCGGGCGTTCGCGGAACGTGCGAAGGACGCCTTGGTGCGCGCGGGCCTGCGTGAGATCCGACCGGTGCCCTTCGTGTCGCAAGAAGATCTCGACCTGTTCGCCGACACCGACGCGGTCGCCGTTGCCAACCCGCTGCGGGCAGAGGAGGGGTACCTTCGGACCCGGTTGACGCCGGGACTGCTGCACGCGGTCGCGCGCAACGCGTCACGCGGCGTCGCACAGATCGCGTTGTTCGAGGTCGGCACGACCTTTCGTCTCGGCGATCCCTTCACGGAGCAGCGCAAGCTCGGCTTCGCGCTGAGCGGTCCGGCGGGGGAGGGGTGGGCCGGCGAGCGACGGGACCTCGACGTGCTCGATGCGACCGGCGTTCTGGAAGCGGTGCTCGCCGATCTCGGCGTCCGCGACTGGGCGCTCGGCGACAGCCCCGGTGCCCCGTTCCACCCGGGTCGCTCGGCAACCGTCTCCGTCGCCGGTCGCCACGCCGGGGTCGTCGGTGAGATCCACCCACGCGCGGCCGCGGCCGTCCAGATCGACGCGCGCGTCAGCGTGGGGGTCCTGGGCCTGTCGGCGCTCATGGATGCGCTGACAGACGAGATCGGGTTGCGCGACCTCCCGCGGTACCCGCCCGTGCGTCGAGACCTCGCCTTCATCCTGCCGATCGATGTTCCCGCCGGGGCAGTGGCGGCCGCGCTTCGCGACGCGGCGGGGCCCCAACTGACGCGCTGCGTGCTGTTCGACGTGTTCCAGGGGGCGCCGCTCGCCGACGAGACCCGCTCCCTTGCGTTCGCCCTCGAGCTTCGACAGGCGGATCGGACCCTCACCGACGAAGAGGCACAGGCGGTCATCGAGCGGGTCGTGGATCGCGTGAGCACGCAGTTCGGTGCGACCTTGCGATCGGGCTGACGCCCGGGGACTCGGCGCGACAGCCCTCCGCTAGACTCCGGCTCCATGACACGCGACTACCTGTCCGTCGACGATCTGTCGGTCCAAGAACTGACAGACGTGCTGGACCTCGCCGAGCGCATGAAGGCCGATCGTTCGCTGCACGCCGAGGCGCTGCGCGGCAAGGCGGCCGCATTGATCTTCGAAAAGTCGTCCACGCGCACACGCGTGTCGTTCGAGGTGGGGGTGGCGCAGCTCGGCGGCCATCCCCTCACACTGTCTTCCACCGATCTGCAGCTCGGTCGAGGAGAGACGATCGAAGATACCGGCCGGGTGCTTTCACGCTATGTCGACGTGATCGTCTTGCGCACGTTCGAACAGGAGCGCTTGGAGGTTCTCGCGGAGGCGGCCAGCGTGCCCGTCGTGAACTCGCTGTCGGATTTCGAGCATCCGTGCCAGGCTTTGGCCGACCTTTTGACCGTGCGAGAGCATCTCGGGCTCCTGGCGGGGACGGTGCTGACCTACGTGGGCGACGGGAACAACGTCGCCCACTCGCTGTTGCTCGCGGGGGCCAAAGCGGGCATGACCGTTCGGATCGCAACCCCGCCCGGCTTCGAGCCGATCCCCCAGGTCGTCGATCGAGCGGCCGAGATCGCGGTGCACACCGGCGGCTCGATCGAGGTGGGCACGGACCCCGTCGCCGCTGCGACCGGTTCCAACGTCTTGTACACGGATGTGTGGGCGAGCATGGGCCAAGAAGAAGAGGCCGAGGAGCGCGCGCTGGTGTTCCATCCGTTCCAGCTCGATCAGCGCCTGATCGATGTCGCCAACCCCGACGTTCTCGTCATGCACTGTTTGCCAGCGCACCGAGGTGAGGAGATCTCGGAAGGCGCGATCGACGGGAAGCACGCGGTGGTCTTCGATCAAGCCGAGAACCGCCTGCACACGCAGAAAGCCCTGCTGGTCTTCCTGTTCGATCTGGCCTAGCGGGGCGGTGTGGGCGCGCGCCTGACCCGCGAGTGGTTCGCTCGGACCGCGCCCGAGGTCGCGCCGGCGTTGCTCGGACGCCATCTCGTGCGACACCTCGTCGACGGCACACTCGTGCGGGTTCGGATCGTCGAGGTCGAGGCGTACGAGCCCGATGATCCGGCAAGTCATGCGTTCCGAGGCCCCACCCGGCGCACGGTGTCGATGTTCGGACCGCCGGGGCACCTGTACGTGTATCTGATCTATGGGCTGCACCACTGCGTGAACGTCGTCACGGGCCCGGTTGGATACGGCAGCGCCGTGTTGATACGAGCCGGGGAGCCGCTGGCAGGACACGCGGCGATGCGTACCAACCGCGGCGTCGATCGGCTGGACAGACTCTGCAGTGGGCCCGCGCGGCTCGCACAGGCGCTCGAGATCGATCGCTCCCTCGACGGCTCAGACCTGGTCGGTGACCGCCGCGTGTGGCTCGAGGCGGGCGAACCGCTGCCCCCGGACCGGGTTCGCGTGACGCGCCGCGTCGGGGTCAGGGTCGGTGTGGTGACGCCGTGGCGATTCGTGGAGACCGACTCACCGTGGGCGTCGCCGGCTCGCGGGATCTAGCCGGCGGTCGGTGGCTGCGCGACCGTGATCGTGACCAGACTCGTCTGCAGCGCCGAGGTGCCCGCCGCAGGATCTTGGTAGATCACCGTGCCGGGTGGCTGGGTCGAGGTGCTGTTCTCCACCTTCACGTAGAAGCCCGCGTCTTGCAGCCTCGCCGACGCCTCCGCTTTGTCGAAGCCGATCACGGAAGGCACGAGGACATCCTGCAGCGAACTCGGGCTCGTGCAGACCTTCGTCGGTTCCGTGCCGGACACGAAGTTCAAGATCGCGACGTGATTCGGCAGCGTGAACTCGTTCGGCAAGCACGCGGGGTCTTGCGTGGTGTCGATCGCGACCGCCAGGTACTGCAGCTCGGGGGTGGGGAACGCCTCGGCAGGCAACGCTTGCGTCGCCTTTTGCATCAGCAGGCGCCAGATCTGTGCGGGCCACGTGCCGCCGAACACGGTGATGCGGGTGCGGGGCGGCTCCATCGGGATCTGACCCTCGTGGAAGCCGATCCACACCGCGGCGGATAGCTGCGGCACCGCGCCGACGAACCACGCATTGTCGTGGTTGTCGTCCGTGCCGGTCTTGCCGATCTGCGGGCGGCCGATGTTGGCCGCGGTTGCGGTGCCGTACAGCACGACGTCTTGCAGGATGTCGTTGGCGGCCGCCGCCACCTGCGGATCGATGACCTGCGCCAGCGAGGGATCGGCTTGCCACAAGATCGTGCCGTCGGGCCCCACGACGGATTCCACCGGGACTGGGTTCACACGTCTTCCGCCCGTGGCGAGCGTGCCGTACGCGCTCGCCATTTCCAGCGTGTTGGCCTCGTTGGAGCCGAGGACGGCGCTGTCGACCGCCAAGAGGGGATCCGTCGGTTCTCCGACGTCGGTGCAGCAGCGCATACCCATGGTCTCCGCCATCCGAACGACGGTGTCGGCGCCGAGCTGCTGGATCAGCTGCGCGTAGACGGTGTTGACCGACTTCTCTGTAGCGGTTCGCAGGCTGAGGGTTCCGTACCCTTGGCCGTCGGAGTTGGTGACGGGCCAGCTGCCGCCGCCGGGCAACGGGATCGTGATCGACGCGGGCGCCGCAAACGTCGTATCGGGGGAGTACCCGTTCGCCAGCGCCGCGACGAGCGCGA
>JANMPG010000228.1:0-7043 GCA_031369745.1 Actinomycetes bacterium | reverse complement strand
CGAGGGGTACATGCCGAACGTGATCCCCCGCCAGTCCGAGGGGTCGACGAGCGGTCCGGTGACGCCGATTGGCTTCTGGAGGGCGCCGGCGAAGACACCGAAGCCCTCGACTCCCACCCTATCCAGACCGGCGAGCATCTGTCCTGGAATGCCGCTCGTCACCACCGCGTCCTCCAGGGCGTAGTTGTCTATCAGCAGCGGCGCCTCGAGCGCCTCGAAGTCGTCGACCCCGAGCGTCGCGAACACACGTGTGCCCGCCGCGCCGAGGTCGACCTTGCCGCCGGCGACGTCACGCACCACCTGCTGCTCGGCGTCGGCGGAGAAGCCTCCCCACTCGTTCGCGACCTCGATCCGAAGGTTGCCTCCCGAGAGCTCTTCGACCCGCGAGACGAAGTATGCGATCGCCGGCGTGTAGTCCAGGGTTGAGCCGGTGATCGCCATGCGAAGCACGACGGGGACGCCTGCGCCGCCGGCCTTGTCGCCGGACGGATCGTTCAATGAACAGGCCGACGCGACTACGACTCCGAGCACGAGAACCGTCGACCAGCCGCGAGCCTTCATCCGATCCATGGTCGCACTTCTGCCATGAGCGGTCGAGGCCACGCCAGGCTCGGCGCACGCTCCCCGCATCGTGGCGCGCCCGGGTCCTGGACCGCGGCCAGCACGTGCCCGGAGAGGGATGCCACAATGCGCCCGTGGCGAGCGTTTCCAACCAACGGCTCGATCCGATCCCGCCAGTGGCGACGGCGATCGCCGTAGCCATCGGGCTCGTCGCGCTCGCCATCGCGCGAGGTCCTGGCAGGTTCACGACGTACCCCGGTCGCTCGGGAGCGGCGGCGTTCACCGTGGTCGCCGGCCTGTCGCTGATCCTCGCCGGCCTGGTCTGTTGGCGAAGCCGGTCAACAGCCCGGATCGGAGCGCTGGCGGTGTCCGCGGGCATCGTCTGGTTCGCGCCGATCTACGATGGGTGGGAAGGGGGGCCGACGCTCGTCCGGAGCCTCGGCCTGGTGGCGTCGCCGGTCCTGGTGCCGATCCTGCTCCATCTGATCCTCGCGTATCCAACCGGACGGTTGCGTTCGCGCGTCCATCGTGGGCTCGTCGTCGCCGTGTACGGCGGAGCTGCCATCTTCACGCTCGGACTGGCGTTGTTCCGAGATCCCTTCTTCGACCAGTACTGCTGGTCGAACTGCACCGTCAATGTCTTCCTGCTCTTCTCATCCCCTGTGCTCGCCAGGAGGCTCACGGACCTCGACCGGTGGTTCGACGCCGCCGCTGCGGTGGTGGTTGTGACGTCGTACGCGGCCCGGATTGCGCTCGGATCGAACGTGGAACGACGAGCGCTCCTCCCCGTCGCCGCGCCGACCGTGTTGATCGCCACGGCGGCGGTGTGGCGAGCGACGACGATGACGCGTCTCCCGCTCGAGGATCCGTTGGAGCCGACCTTCTTGCGGGGCTTCCTCGTTGCCTGCTTCGGGGTGTTCCTTCTCGGCGCCGCGCTCGTGTGGGCGGTGGTGCGGGCCTGGCTGGAGCGGCGGGCTGTGGCTCGCACGGTGACCAGCCTCGGCGACGCGCCACTCCCCGGATCGCTGGAGTCGGCGCTCGCCATGGCAGTGGGAGACGCGGATCTCCGGATCGCCTATTGGCTCCCCGGACCCGGCCGATATGTGAGCGCGGACGGTACCCTCGTGGATGAACCGGTCGCGCAGCCCGGTCGCTCGGTCACAGCGCTCGTTCGAGACGATCGCCGGGTCGCGATGGTTTCTCACGCAGGAGGCATCTCGGAGCTGGGGCGTGAGATGGGTGCCGCCGTTCGACTGGGTCTCGAGAACGAGCGACTCCAGGCCGAGGTCCTCGCGCACCTCGTAGAGCTTCGCGCCTCTCGAGCGAGGATCGTCGAGGCGGGAGACGCTGAGCGTCGACGACTCGAGCGCGATCTCCACGACGGCGCCCAGCAGCGACTGTTGGCCCTCTCCTACGACATCCGCCTCGCGCTCGCGGCGGCGGAAGCAGATCGCGACGGACGCGCCGCGTCATCGCTGAGGGGGGCGATCGATCACACGCAGGGTGCTCTGGCGGAGCTGCGCGAGCTGGCGCACGGCATCTACCCGGCGATACTAGCGGAGGCCGGACTCGGCCCGGCCATCGCGTCCCTGGCCGACTCGGCTCCGATCCCCGTCGAGATCGACACGTCGCTCGAGGGTCGGTGTCCGGCTCCGGCCGAGGGTGCGGCCTACCTCCTCGTCGCCGATGGCATTGAGGATGCCGCGCGCAGGAGCGCCAGCATCGCGAGCGTGGGCATCGCGCGAGAAGTTGGTTCCAGGAGCGTCACGTTCGACGACGATGGCTCGCAGCGCCGTTCCGAAATGATCGGGGTCGCCGACCGTGTCGGCGCCGTAGGTGGGCGGCTCCTCCTCGAGGGGACGACGCTGCGGGCGGAGATCCCGTGCGAGTAGTCGTCGCCGATGACGTCATGCTCACCCGGGAAGGGATCGTGCGCCTGCTGACGGATGCGGGTATCGACGTCGTGGCCGAAGCCGAGGACGCGGATGAACTGATGCGGCACGTCCGGTCCACTAACCCGGACGTGGCGCTCGTGGACATCCGGATGCCGCCTACCCACACGGACGAAGGGATCGTAGCCGCACGGACAATCCGCGCCGAGCATCCGGAGACCGGCGTCCTCGTCCTGTCGCAATACGTCGAGCCGAGCTATGCGATGCGCCTCATCGAAGACCATCCGGAGCGGATCGGCTATCTCCTCAAGGATCGCGTGTTCGATATCGCGGTCGTCGTCGATGCGCTGCGCAGGATCGTCGACGGGGAGACCGTGGTCGACCCGACGATCGTGTCGCGCCTCGTCGGGCGGCGTCGACGAGAGGACCCGCTGGCGGCGCTGACCGATCGCGAGCGCGAGGTGCTTGGGCTCATCGCCGAAGGGATGTCGAACCGCGCCGTAGCCGCCCGCCTCCACATCACCGAGCGGACCGTCGAGGCGCACGTCACCCAGGTCTTCCAGAAGCTCGGGCTGGGGGAGTCCCCGGATCAGCACCGTCGTGTGCTCGCCGTACTCGAGTTCCTCCGAACATGACGTCGATCTCAGTCGCATCGGCGGTTGACAGCCAATCTGACAGCCGAGCCGGTGGACGTTGGTGGACGGACGTGGACGTTGGTGGAATCCACTCCCTCCATGACAGGACGCGGTGGACGTACATGGACTGCCCTGGACGACTTCTCAGGGACTGTTAATCCGTAGGTTGTGGGTTCGAGTCCCACCCCCGGAGCTTTCATGAAGCGCAAGTAGCCCGCTACCTCGCGAGCGGTGAATCCCGCGTCTCAGCTTGGTCCGCGAGCGGTCGACGTGAGCCGCTCCGCAAGCTCGTCCCAGTCCTCGTCGTCACCGATCAGGACGCGGGGCAGCAGGTCTCGTGCCTCTACGATAGGTCGGTCATCGCGCCGCGGAGGGTGTCGTCCACAGTCGCGGCTCGGCGGACAGGAGAAGGGCCGGCCCGAAGACCAGCCCTTCTGCTTGCCCGCGCGGGATGTGGTGTCTAGCCTATGTGCGGTCCCCAGTCGACGAACTCCTCCGCCGCAAGGTTGTTCGTCACTTGCGTGAGACCCGTACCGTCGGGCCGGACGGTAAAGATTTCCTGCTGGTATCCGGTGTTCTGCGAGAGCATCGTGAACACGATCCGCGTGCCATCCGGGGACCATCCTGGGTGCGCGGCGAAGGTGCGGCCAAGACCCGTGACTATCGGGATCTGCGCCAGTCCTGTGCCGTCTGGATGGATCACGAAGAGGTTGCCATTCGTGTTGTTGAAGATGATCCACTGGCCGTCCGGGGACCAGCTGCCACCGCTTCCTGAGTACCCCCACGAGGTGATCCGACGCAGGTTCGTGCCATCGGCATTCATGACGACAAGCGCGCCGGATTCCTCTCCTGGCGTCTGAGGCTTGGAGTTGCCGCGCAGGAACACGATCCTCGAACCGTCGGGCGAGTAGTCCCCGGGGAAGTCGGCCATGTCGAACGGGTTGTCGGTGATCCGGACAAGGTCTCCGCCATCGGAGGCTCGCACCGTGTAGATCCCTAGCGCCTGGGGATCGGTTTCGTTGAACCCTTCGATGGCGACGCGGGCGCCGTCGGGTGACCATACGCCACATCCGAGGTTCAACTTCCGGTCCTTCCACGCACCGAGCCGTACGAGGTGAGTGCCGTCAGGGTTGATCGTGTACGGCCTGAGCGGGCTCGGACTTTCATCATCGATCAGCAGGATCTTGCTCCCATCGGGTGACCAAGTCGGGCACTCTGCCTGATGGCTCAGAAGCTGCCGGACGTCACTTCCGTCGGCGTTCGACGTGAACAAGTGGCGGGAATCGGTCGCCGGATCGGACGCCTGGTAGACGATCCTGCCATTGGGCCCGGGGACCTTCGCTCCCACCGGTGAAGCGACGATCGCGAGCATCCCGGCCAACAGGCCGAACGTCGCGATGATCGAGAGCATGCGCCGAGGTGTGCGGCGTTCACGAGTGGCACGGTCCACGGTGCCTCCTTCTGCCCGCATGGGGCATGTTGGGTGGGCAAGAGAAGCCATGTAGATGGCTCGCCTCTGCGCTTCGAACGATGGATCACCTGGCACCGTCATGCATTCCCCTTCCTGGCCATGGGCTGCTTGCCCACATAGGCCATCTCTCAAGCGGGGTCGGGCGTGAAACGAACCCTCGTGACGTCCACGTCGCACTGCGTGTAGTCGTACGGCGGCGTCTGGTGCAGGACGTCATACGTGGCCACGATCCTGAACTGGACGCTCTCCGACTGACCGGGGCCGACATTCACGGTCTTGGTCTCGGACCTAGTGCGATCACTATCCCAGTGAGCGGTAACGTCGGCGATGATGCCGACATCGCCCAGGTTCTCGATCTTCGCCGCCGCGTCGAATCTGCCGAAGGCAAGGCCGGGATATTCACCGAAGCCGCAGTTACTGGAGTAGTTATAGTCGAGGACCAGCTTCGGCCGGTCGAGTGCAACTGACACCTGCTGTGAAGGACTGGGTGTCGGTGCGATTGGGATCTTCCGATCCACGCGCTCAACCAGCGAGCCAACAGCGACACCGGCGGCGATGACGACGAACACGCCGAGCAGCGCGGCCGATACCGTTCGGAATTGACGTTGCCGCACTCGTTTGACGATCTGGGGAGGCGGGAAGACGGGGCCAGCCACGTCCGTCTCGTGGCGCCGGAACATCTCACGAAGGCCCTGATCCAGGTCGTTCATGCTTCGTCCTTCCGGATGTGTTCGCGCAGTGTCGCGAGCGCGCGCACGATGAGCTGGTTCAGCGCCCCGACGGAACAACCAAGCGTGTGGGCAGCGTCCCGCTCTGATAGGTCCTCGTAGTAGCGCAGGACCACAGCCGCTCGCTGTCGCTTTGGGAGCAGAGCCATCGCGCCCCAGAGCTCATCGCGCGAACCCGCGTCAGGTGGGGCTACCACCGCCTCCTCGTGCTCGTGTCCCCGCAACCATTTCCGCTCCAGCCGCCGGCGACGGAGCTGTGACGTGTAGAGGTTCACGATCGTGCGACGCAGGTACGCCGGGAAAGCATCGGGTACCCGCAGTTGTTGGAACCGGCCGGCGACGCGCACGAAGGCTTCCTGGACGAGGTCCTCCGAGAGCTCTGGGTCGCCAGTCAGGAAGTACGCGAGATGGAGCGCGGACGGGGCGTTCCGCACGTACAACTCTTCTAGCGAGTTCGCGAAGGACGCCTGTTCCGGGAGTTCCGCCGTCATCCTGGTCACTGTTCCACCTTGATCACCAAGACGCTCACGTAGTGCGATCCACTACGAACGAAACCGAGGTTCTTCAATGACCTCGGCCCGGCTCACGGCTTCGCTCACGCCACGACGACTCTTGGGGCCCGGGGCGTCGTCGGATGACAGGGGACGACGCGAAGAAACGGATCCTGGACGTGGCCGAGCAAACGTAGGATCTGGTGGCCGAGAGGTCCGTCGGAGTTCGAGTCGCCCTCTCGGACGAACGTGTCACCGGAAACGCGGGGCGGCTCCTCTATGAATCCCTCCGCGCACCTCACGAATCGCCCGCACTAGGTCCGTACGGTCGAACCGCAAGGAACCGCCGAGCCGCCGGCTTCTGAGTAGGCTTCGATGATGGCGCACCGACCCACCTGGAGGCGCGTCCTCGAGGGCATCCTGTCGATCGGGGCGTCTCCTGACGAGTCCGAGAGCCGGCGCGGCGGGCGTCGGGTCTTCATGCTCGCGTTCATCCTCGCGACCCTCCTCAGCATCCCGGCGGTGATCGCGCGGTTCGACGCGGGATACACGTGGGTCGGTGTCGTCGATCTGGTCGCCCTCGTGGTCCCCGTCCTCCTGCTCGTCGTCATCGCGATCCGCCCGACGAGCTACGTGGCAACCCTGCACGTGATGTTCCTCGTCATCCTGGCGGGCCCGGTGCTCGACACGGCGATGTTCGGAGGGCTCGTACCTTCCGGCTTGCTCGTGATCTTCGGCCTGGGCGTCGCGCTCGGCGCACTACTCGCGATCGGTCTGCGGGCGGGGCTCGTCTGGTTCGGCGTGTTCGTGCTGTCCGTGGTGTACGCCGTCGCGATCCCCCACTGGGTCGATCCGGTCTACTCGCTGGACGACCCCACGGGGAACGCCGCATTCAACCTGATCGCGACGGGCATCTTGACGATGGCCGTGATTATCTACTTCATCCGCCAGCGGGATCGGTTCCAGCAGCGGTCCGACGATCTACTGCACGCGATCCTTCCCGACCAGATCGCGGCGCAACTCAAGGATGAGCCGGGCACGATCGCGGACGACGTACCCTCCGCGTCCGTGCTGTTCGCGGACGTGGTCGACCTCACGCCGATGTCCGCCACGAGGACGCCGGCCGAGCTCGTCGGGATGCTCGACGAGCTCTTCAGCGTCTTCGACGGGTTCGTGACCGAACTCGGACTGGAGAAGATCAAGACGGTCGGCGATGCCTACATGGTCGCCGCCGGCGTCCCCCAGGCCCGGCCCGACCACGCCAG
>JANMPG010000153.1:0-15529 GCA_031369745.1 Actinomycetes bacterium | reverse complement strand
CGGCGCACGATCTCGACGAACTCTTTGATCCGCATGCCCCGGCGCTCGGGACGCCGGTGGATCAAGCCGGGGTCAAGATCCTCGGACACCAAGGCGTCCTGAAACTTCTCGGCGAGCCAGTCCAGCATGGAGGCAAGCATCTCCACGTCGATGTCGTCGCGGACCTCGCCGCGGATCACGCCGAACTCCACGAACTCCAGCGTCCCGTACGGGTCCTCGCTGCGCATGAATCGGTCGATCGGCTGCCGGAGCCCGAGACCCGTGTCGTAGCGACCGATCTGGGCGATGCGGTTGGGCACCGGGTCAGACAGCACGAACTCCTCGGTGCGCTCCAGCCACCAGTCGAGCGTTGCCCAAAAACCAAGCGCCACGATGTCGGCCGGGGCATCCAGCCACGCGGGCAGCAACCGGATCGCGCGCTGGTAGGCGGCCAGGAACAGGCCTTCCTTCGAGGTGAAGTCCAAGAAGACGGTGCCCTTTGCGACACCCACTTCGTGCGCGATACTTTCCACGTGTGCGCCCCGGAAGCCGTGCTCGGCGAAATGGCGCATGGCGACCTCGACGATACGGTCACGGCGCTGCTCGGCATCGGCGGCGCGTTTGCCGCGAGCGGACCCGCCGTCTTCGCTCATAGGCCAGACATAGTAGAACCCGAGAGACCTCCGGTGGCCTCCCGCCGAAGCGTTCGGTCCCCATCAGCCTCTCGGGCTCTAGTGCCCCGGGCGACGTTCGTGCCTGGCGGAGAGGGCCCGGACGGCCGGTGATCGGTGCGCCTCGCGGCGCCCGTGCCACCTTCGCCACCCCTGCGGTCCCGTCGGCTGGTCTTGCGACCATCCGTCGGACCCGTGGTTCGCGTACCGACCTCGCGGCCGATCCGCGCCCTCAGGCGGCGGACCCCCGACGGGCCGACCTTACGGCCTTCTCCGTCGGGTTGCCGGTTCGAACCTTGCGGCTCTCCCCGGCGCGGGGATCCTTCCCGGCTAAGTGACCTTGCGGCCTCTTCGCCCTTCCGAACCCCCGTCAGCACCCCTCACCTTCGGCGGATGTTGCCACCCTCCGTCGGATCTTGGCACTTCGTCCGGTCTCTCCTCCCGACCTTCCGGCCGCTCGGAGCGAAGCGCAATGTATCGGCGGGCCGTGACGCGGTCAAGCCGACGTTTCCGCAGGTCAGGGCATATATGTGCTGGTCACAGGGTCGGGAGAAAGAGTGACAAGATCGGGTGCCGATGACCTGCGGCGACACGTGCCGTGCAGGTCAGGGGCGCGTCATCGCGCGATGAGTTCCCGGTAGATGCGGCCGACCTCATCCGCCGTCACGTCCCACGTGAATCGCAGCGCCCGGCGTGCCGCTTCCTCGCCGAGGGTCCGCTGCAACGCGGGGTCGCGCAGGACGTCGAGCATGCGCTTGGCGTGTTCGCTCGGGTCGTGGCCGTCGACCAAGAACCCGGTCCGTTCGTGGTCGACGACGAACGGCAGCCCGCCGACCCGAGCGGCCACCACCGGCGTGCCGCACGTTTGCGCCTCCAAGGCGACGAGACCGAACGACTCCGATCGCGACGGTACGAGCACGACGTCGGCCGCCGCGTAGAAGTCGGCCAGACGCGCCTGGGGCTGCGGCGGGAACAGGATCACCCGATCGGCCACGCCGAGCGCCGATGAGAGCTCCATCAGCCGAGCCACCTCACCAACATCGGTACCGCTGGGGCCGCCGACGATCGCGAGTTGCAGGTCGCGGGTCGTCGCGGGATCGCGCGCGATCGCCTCTGCGATCGTACGGATCGCGATGTCGGGTCCCTTGTGCGCCTGGAGGCGCCCAACGAACAACGCCAAGCGCAGACCCTTGAGATACAGCCGCCTGCGGGCCTGCTCGCGATCGCGCGGCGTGAACACGAGATGGTCGACGCCGGGCGGCACCAGCCGGATGTGATCGGGATCGGCTCGATAGAGCCCGACGAGTTGTCCCGCCTCGACCGGCGTCGGAGCCAAGATCCGGTCCGACGCCGCGATCACACGCGTCTCCCCATCGATGCGCACCGCGGGCTCGGGCGCCTCGCCGAACGCCAGCGAGTAGTTCTTGACCTTTCCCAGCGTGTGGAAGGACGTGACCAGCGGCACGCCCCACAGCTGCCGGACCGCATCGCCCACCCATCCCGACAACCAGTAATGGCTGTGCACGACGTCGTAGCGGTAGCCGTTGGTCTTGGCGTGACGGATGACCCCACCGAGGAACTCGGGCAGGTAGCGGGGCAGCTCGGCCTTGGGGATCGGCGCGCATGGTCCCGCTTTGATCGCCACAACGTGCGCGTGCGAGGTCAAGTGCTTGGTCTCGTGGTCCTCGCCGCCACGGCAACGGGTGAACAGATCGACGTCGATCCCCTGTTCTTGCAACCGAGTGGCGACGGCCCGGATGTACACGTTCATGCCACCGGAATCGCCGGTTCCCGGCTGGTCGACCGGCGAGGTGTGGACCGACAGCACAGCCGCTCGCGGTTGTGAGCTCATCGTCGTCGGTCCTTTCCCGGATACATCGATCGCACGCGCGGACGGTGTGGTGGAACCCTGCCGATGCTACGCGCGTTCGCGCGAAAGGGTGAAGATCGGCTCCAGGTGCCCGACCGGGCGTCCGCCGCCGAGCACTGTCGGGCGCAGCGACGTTCGGAGCGTGCGTCGTGCCACCGACGGCAGCAGGCCGAGCTGTTCGAGCACCGCGATCGTCGCGGGACCGGCCGCCCGATACCCGCCGTCGGCGATCTTGACCGCGATGCCGACGCCCGCGGCCAGTGACGCGGCGCAGTGCAATGCCTCGGCGCCCTCCTTCACGACGATGTCGGCGGTGGCCTGCATGATCGAGGTGTCGTCGCGTGCACGGCCACCAACCAGGTACGGTTGGCTGCGCATCGCCGCGACCGCCCTGGTCAGCTCCGCGGCCTGCTCCAGCGCCGAGGGATCGGCGAGCCGCGCGTACATCGTGGCGAGCGCGCGCAGCGGCACCCCGTGCACCGGGATCCCGCACCCGTCGACCCCCACCACCGGCTCGGTGTCGGTGAGTGTGCGCACCAGCGGCAGCAACCGTCGGTGATGCGGATGCGCCCGACTCCGATACGTATCGAGTGGCCAGCCCGCCTGCCGGCTCGCCACCAGCATGCCGGCGTGATTGCCGCTGCAGTCATGGAACACCGGTTTCGCTCCGCGCACCGCCGAAGCGGCGGTCGGGTCCATCGGGCGCGCGCTCGGCGTGCGGAGCAGGCGCTCCGATACGCCGCCGCGATGCAGCAGGTCTCGCACGGTGCGCACGTGGACCGCCTCGGCGTTGTGCGAAGAGCACATCGCGGCGACGTGGCGATCGCTCAACCGCACCGCATCGCCGATCGCCGCGAGCGAGATAGCCGCTTGCACAGGCTTCATGCACGAGCGTGCGAACGTGAGCCGATCCGGGTCGCCGACGTGCGCCAGGAGGCGCCCGGCCGCGTCGCAGACGGCGACATCGCCCAGATGCAGCGACTCCACGAGTCCGGAACGAACCACCTGCACCAACGCGGCGGGAGACACGAGCGGCAGCCTAGTGCAAGGCGCGGATCCCGATCAGCTCGCGCGCTCGACGCCGAGCGCCGGCAGCCCGACCAAGGCGGGGTCGCGCTCGACGAGGTCGAGGAAGGTTTCCACGACATCGGGGTCGAACTGGGTGCCGGAACCGGCCACGATCTCGTCCATCGCCACGTCGGCAGGCATGGCGGCGCGATACGGGCGATCGTTCGTCATGGCGTCGAACGAGTCGGCGATGGCGAACACCCGGGCTGCCAAGGGGATCTGTGTGGTGCGCAGGCCCATCGGGTACCCGGTGCCGTCCCAGCGCTCGTGATGGGAGCGCACGATCGCGACAGCGCCGGACAAGAAGCGGATCGGCTCGACGATGTGCGCGCCGATCGTCGGATGTTCGCGCATCACGGCCCACTCGGCGGCGTCCAGCGCCCCACGCTTGCACAAGATGTGCTCGGGGATGCCGACCTTGCCGATGTCGTGCAGGAAGAAGCCGTAGCGCGTCTGCGGCAGCACCGCCATGGCGGGGTCGACGGCCTCGGCGATCGCCATGCCCAGCCGCTGTGTGCGATCGAGGTGCCCGGCCGTAGTGCGGTCCTTCGCCTCGACGACCTGGGCGAACGAGGTCATCGTGGCGACGTAGGTTTCGCGGATCTCCTCGAGCGCCTGCTGGAGTTCGCGGCTGCGGTCACGCTCGGCCGCGTACAGCTCCCCGACCTCGCGGG
Organism: Actinomycetes bacterium; assembly: GCA_031369745.1. GTDB lineage: Bacteria > Actinomycetota > UBA4738 > UBA4738 > HRBIN12 > AC-51. The sequence continues at coordinate 11,267 of JANMPG010000153.1, read as the reverse complement.
CGAACACGACCAGTTGCGCTTGCAAGGCGGGGAGCTCCTGGTCACGTTCGACCGGCTCCCCCTCGGGGGCTGGGAAGGATTCATTCATGACGGGGCCGTGACGCTACACCCGCTCGGGCGTCGCGCAAGGGCATCGTGCCCGTTGCGGCCCAGCGCCGATATCGGGCGGTTGCACCATTCGCGGATAGGCCGGGACCGGCGTTCCCATCCCCCGAACGGCCGTTGCGCACAACCGGATGTTCGGGGGCGTCAGCGAAGGGACAGGGTCGGGTCGTCGGTATAACGCCGCTTCAGCTCGTCTTGCAGCACATCGAGCACGCCGATCACGTCGCGCCGAGCCTGCGACACGCCCTCTTCCTCAGTGATGAGGGCATCGATCGAGGCCGCGAGGGCCCCGTCGTCGAGGGCGGTCGGGTCCGAGATGCCCGAGTCGGCGACCAGACGCTCCACCCGGCGGCGCGCGAGCAGCATCTCTTCTTCCGGCACGCCGATCCGCACGGCCTCGCCGCGCGACGTGACCGGGTGATCCTCGTCGGACAAGATCTGCGCCAGCCGATCCACGAGAGACGCCGATTCGCCGGTCGCGCGGCCCTGCACTTCCGCCTTCAAGATCTCCGCGCGGCCCTGCAGCAAACGTCGAAGCAGCGACAGGTACTCGCGCTCGGCGAGGCAATCGTCCCTGCGTGCGCGAAGCTCGTTCAGGTCGAGCTCTGCGAGTCCCTCGACATACGAAGGATCACGGACCTTGTCGATGCGGCGGTTCGCCGGATGCTCGCTCACGGGCGCGATGCTACACCGCGGCGCCGACCTCGGCCGCAACGCGACCGGGCTACGCCTTCATCGCTGCGATCAGGATGTCGGCGACCTCGGGGCGACTGAACTCCTGTGGCGGACGCTCGCCGTTGGACAACATCTCGCGCACCTTGGTGCCCGACAGCGAGACGCGGTCCTCGGCCTCATGCGGACAGGTCTTGGGCGAGCCCATCCCCTCGCACTTGTTGCACCAGAAGGAGTGCTCGAACATCAGCGGCGTGATGCCGAGCTCGGCCGCTTCGAATTCCTCGAAGATCTTCTGCGCGTCGTAGGTGCCGTAGTAGGTGCCGACGCCGGCGTGGTCACGTCCCACGATGAAGTGCGTGCATCCATAGTTCTTGCGCGCGATCGCATGCCAGATCGCCTCGCGAGGCCCCGCATAGCGCATCGCGGCCGGGAACACGCTGACCATCGCGCGGTCGCGCGGGTAATAGCCCGCGAACAGCGCCTCGTAGCACTCCATGCGCACGTTCGGCGGCACGTCGTCGACCTTCGTCGCGCCCACGAGCGGGTGCACCAGCAAACCGTCGACGATCTCCAACGCGCATTTCTGGATGTACTCGTGCGCGCGGTGGATCGGGTTTCGCGTCTGGAAGCCGACCACCGTGCGCCATCCGCGCTGACGGAACGCCTCTCGCGTCTCGGCGGGCGTCAGCCGGTAGTTCTCGAAGTCGTCGTGACCGGGCAGCGCGATCACTTCGAGCTCGCCCGCGATACAGATGTCGCCGCTGTCGTACATCGCCTTCACGCCAGGGTGCGCCAGGTCCTCGGTGCGATACACCGCGAGCGCCTCCTTGTCCTTGTCGCGCTTGAACTGACCTGTGACGCGAAGCACGGCGATCGGCGCCTCGCCGTCGGCTGGGCACAGTGCGATGGACCCTGCGCCGCCCACGAGGTGGACTTGGTCCTCGCCGATGCTCAGCACCACCGGGATCGCCCACGCGAGGCCGCTCGCGAGGTGCATGTTCTCCAGCACGCCGTGGTAGTCCGCCTCACTCTGGAATCCCGTCAGGGGGCTCAGGGCGCCGGTTGCGAGCATCTCCAGGTCGGAAAGCTCGCGCTCGTTGACCACGAGCTTGGGCAGGTTGGCGGCCTCGGCGGCCAGGGTCGCGGCCGCGTCACCGCGGGCCAGCAGGTTGATCAAGGTGCCGCCGTGCGGTGCGATCGGGTACGTGTCGGACATGGAGAACAGGCCTTTCGCCGTCGGATTCGCTGGTCAGGATACGAAAACGGCGAGACGTCTCGCGCCGAGGCTCGCTAGGCCACGACCCACAGCGCCTCGCGCGCGAGCTCGATCTCGAGGCGTCGGTGTTCACCCAGGTGGTCCCCGTCCAGCTGCACCGGGAACGGTTCGGCCGCAGTCACCAGCACATGCGACGCGTCGTGGGAGTACTCCAGATCGCGGCCCTGCACATGGCGAGCCGAGCCGAAGACTTGCCAGGCGATCCGCGGGACGTGCCGGCGGCTGAGCTTGCGGATCGACAACACGTCGAGCCCCGTATCGAGCGAAGCATCGGGAGTCATCCGCAGGCCTCGTTCCTTGTAGAACGTGTACGGGTCGGTACGCCCCACCATCACCGACAACGACTGCACGGCATCGCCGCCGTCGATCGAAACTTCCAGGTCCGGCTGCTTGCCGGCGTAGCCCACGAGCAGCTCCCACGACACGGCCCGAAACGCGGCGCGGTCGAACTTCGCCTTGGTCTCGGGAAACTTCTTCTCCAATCGGCGCATCGCGGCGGCGTCGATGCCGGCGCCGCAGTTGACCGCGAAGTAGCGGCCATCCGCGCGACCCAGGTGCAGCGCAAATGCCTCGTCGTCCAGCGCTTTGGGGATGAGCAGGCCGGTGCACTCGACGGGGTCGGTCGGCAGCCCTAGTGCGCGCACCAAGACGTTGGTCGCACCACCGGGGAGCACCGCGAGCGCGACTTCGGTGCCTGCGAGCGCGTTGACCACCTCGTTGATCGTCCCGTCGCCGCTGAAGACCACGACGAGGTCGATGCCGTCGGCGACCGCCTGGGCCGCCAGCTCGCTCGCGTGCCCCTTCTCTTTGGTCTCGGCGACCTCCAACGCGAAGTCCGCGGACAGTGCCTTTTCGATGACCGCCAGGGTGGGCTTGGACACCGTCCTTGCCACTGGGTTGACCACGAGCAAAACTCGGTGGAACCGCATCGGCGGAGTATCCCAGGGTTGGTCCTCGCGCGCGACACGACGTCGGATACCCTCGGGTCGTGATCCGGCTCGTCTTGGTGCTGCACGTACTCGGGGCCGTTGTGGCGGTTGGCTTCTCGCTGTCCTACGGATTGTGGATGGCCCGGGGCGACGCCACCGGAGCCGCCGAGCGCGTCTTCGCGTTGCGCACCGTGTCCTGGATCGACCGACGGCTTACGACGCCCGCCTACGTCCTGCAGCTCGTCACGGGCCTGTGGCTCGTGTTCCTCGTGAACACCGACCTGCTGCGGCAGAGTTGGCTCGAGATCTCGATCGGGTTATACGTCGCGCTCACGATCGTGGCGATCACCCGCTACGCGCCCGCGCACCGGCGCCAGACGATGCTGGCCGAGCAGCTGTCGACCGATCCGGCTGTGGAGCCCACATACCGGGCTGCGGCGCAGCGGGCCCAGCGTTTGGGGGTCGTCGTCACGATCCTGACGCTCACGATCCTCGTACTGATGGTGACGAAGCCACGGTGGTGGTGATGGCGCAGCACCTCAGCCGCCGCTGACCGGCGGCAAGATCGCGACTTCGTCGCCTTCGGCCACGGCCGCGGCGCGCGACGCTCGTTCGCCGTTGACCACGAACGACGAAACCGACACGATGGCGGCGAACCGCTCACCATGGGCGGCCGACAGCTGATCCGCGATGTCTGCGACCGTGCTCCCCGAAGCCTGCACCGCCGACGCCCCGGCAAGCTCCCGAAGTGCCGCGAACAGCCGTACGTTGATCGTCATCGCAGGTCAAGGGTACCGTCGGAGCTGCCGACCCGGTACGGTACGGACATCCCGATGGCTATCGTGCTGCTGCTTTCCGATCGTTCCTCGTCCCAGGCGCTGCCTGCGCTGGAGAACCTGCGCCTCGACATGAAGCACGAGCCTCTCTCGCTCAGCTCCCTGGATCACGGTCTCGAACTCCAGCCCGCGCTGCTGCTGGTCGACGCAGGAGACAACCCCGGGCAAGCGTGGTCGGTCCTGACGGCCCTGCGTGCGCGCGAGACCCGGCTCCCGGCGGTCGTGATCGTCGAGCGACCCGATCTTGAGCGCTACCCGTGGCACGAAGTGGCCGACGAGTTCGTCTATCCCGGGGCTCCGGACAGCGAACTTCGCACCCGGCTCGCGATGCTGCGTCGCCGCTCGGGCAGCGGCGACGGCGCCCTCGTCCTGCTCGGCCCGCTGCAGATCGACACGGAGACCTACAAGGTCACGGCGGCCGGACGAGCACTCGACCTCACCTTCAAGGAGTTCGAGTTGGTGCGCTTCCTCGCACAGCATCCGGGTCGTGTGTTCACCCGCCCCGCGCTCCTGCGCGAAGTGTGGGGCTATGACTTCTACGGGGGCACGCGGACCGTCGATGTCCACGTTCGTCGTCTGCGGGCAAAGCTGGGCCCCGAGCACGAGCACCTGATCGAGACGGTTCGTTCGGTCGGCTACCGCGCCCGTCACCAGGACTGAGCCATTGGACCTACTCCGGGCCGCAGACCGGGAGACCTAGCCTGCTGTCACCACGCGGAAATGACTCCACCGGGCTCTGCTGGCTGGGTGTCGGGGAACCGATGAACGAGCCATGAACGCCTGGCTCGCCACTGCGAAGCTCGTCCCCGTACTGGGACTGATCCCCCTCGGCGCCGCAGTCACCGCCACGTTCATCCAGCGCGATCCGACTCGCGTGCGGGTGACCGCCCAGGACACCCGTCGCGATCGTCGGTCGCGTCGGTAGCTGCGCTTCACCCATCCCCCCGGTATGAGGGGTCGACGCCCAAGGCGCCGGCCCCTCAACCACGTTTCGGACCCGTTAACTCCCCGACACATCGGCCGACGAGAGGTCCAGTAGACGAGGGAGGGGCAACCACAGATGGTCGTCGTCGACGAGATCCACGGGCACGCGAGCCGGGCGGTGAGCTTCTTCACCGACGTGGTCACTGCGATCAGGGGGCGGATCTCCCGCGGCTCGATGAAGGCGATCGCCTGCAACACAGCGTGCATCGGACGCCTTCGCCCCAAGGCTTAAGCCCGCAGCCGACCACCGTGCCCATCCCGGGTGCCTCGCACGTAGCCCCGACAGTGACGAGAACCTGTGCCTTCGTGAGGGTAGAAACGTCTACCTCACTTCAGGCATATCACCTCATTCCGACGTATCGAGTGCTCTGCATATCTCCCCGATACCCGAGCTAACCGGAACGCCGCGAGGCGCGATGGGGGCCGCGCGAGGGGATCTCCCCTCCGCGGCGGGAGGGAACGAGGGAGGGAATCATGGTCTATCAACTACTCGCGGCGCCTGCCGCACCGGTCCGCCGAGACGTACCCAGCACGGATGCGCGCAACCGGCTCATCACCGAGAACCTCGACCTGGTCGGGCAGGTGGTCTGGGACGTCTCCGCGCACTACCCTCGCACGGTCGATCGCGACGAGCTCTGGGGAGCCGGCGCACTCGGGCTGGTCGAGGCCGCCACGCGGTATGACCCGACGGTCGGCACATCGTTCGCGCAGTACGCGAGGATGCGCGTGCGCGGCGCGATCATCGACTCAGCCCGCGACCGGGATTGGGCTTCGCGAGGGGTTCGCGCTCGGGGCCGCGCGATTCAGGATGCGCGCCGAGACCTCGAGCAAGCGCACGGTCGCGCACCGAGCGAAGAGGAACTTGCCGCCAAGCTGGGTCTGTCGCTCGAGACTCTGCGCGCCCACGGCGAGCAGATCTCGCGAGCTTCGGTGCTGCAGCTCGAGGCGCCCACGGATGAGGGCGACTCGATGCCCGAGACCTGCAGCCGCGACGTCGCCGGGCTGCCCGACGAGGCATACGACTACCGGGAACTGATGGGCACCTTGCTCGCGGCGGTGGCCGTGCTGCCATCGGTGCAACGCGAGGTGGTGGAGCGCTACTACTTCCACGACGAGTATCTCCATCAGATCGCACAGACCATGGGCATCTCGGAGGCTCGGGTTTCCCAGATCTGCACGGCAGCCGTGAACGCGCTTCGAGCGGTGCTCGGCACGATGTATGAAGGCGTGCCCGACGTGCCGGATCGCATGCCCGGCAAGCGGACCCGGACGGCTCTCGTCGAGCTGACCGCACAACGCACGCAGTGGAGCGAGCGGGTCGAAGTTGCACTCGCGGCCATCGGACGGGCGAGCTGAGCACGGCGCGTAACGCAGAGTTAACGCACGGGTAACGGAACTCGGTCGCTCGCCTTCTACCCTGGGTGCATCGCGGAACACCAAGGGGAAGGGAGTCATCGTGCCGCACCCGAAGACGAGCTCAGACGTCATCGCCATGGCCAAGGAGCACGGGGCCTTGATCGTGGATCTTCGCTTCACCGACCTGCCGGGCCAGGTGCAGCACCTGTCACTACCGATCCACGAGCTCACCGCCGAGAAGTTCGCCGATGGCCAGCCGTTCGACGGCTCGTCGGTCCGTGGGTTCCAGGAGATCCAAGAGTCGGACATGCTCCTTGCGCTTGACCCCACGACCGCCTACATGGATCCCTTCACCAAGCATCCGACGTTGAATATCACCCGCTTCGTGAAGGATCCGATCACGGGCGAGGACTACTCGCGCGACCCGCGCAACATCGCGAAGAAAGCCGAGCTGTACCTGCAGCAGACCGGCATCGCCGATACGGCGTTCTTCGGCCCCGAGGCCGAGTTCTACATCTTCGACTCGATCCGCTACGACCAGAACGAGTACGAGGGCTACTACCACGTCGACTCCGTCGCCGGCGCCTGGAAGTCGGGATCGGTCGAAGATGGCGGCAACCTCGGGTACAAGCCCCGCTACAAGGGCGGCTACTTCGCGCTGCCGCCGATGGACAAGTACCAGGACCTGCGCACCGACATGGTGCTCAACCTGGAGCACGTCGGGCTGACGATCGAGGTGCACCACCACGAGGTCGGCACCGCCGGCCAGGCCGAGATCGACATGCGCTACGACACCTTGCTGACCACCGCCGACAACGTCATGAAGTACAAGTACGTCGTCAAGAACACGGCCTACCAAGCGGGCAAGACGGTGACGTTCATGCCGAAACCGCTGTTCATGGACAACGGCTCGGGCATGCACACGCACCAGAGCCTGTGGACCGACGGCGAGCCGCTGTTTTGGGACGAGGTCAACTACGGCGGGATCAGCGACCTCGCGCGCTGGTACATCGGCGGGCTCATCCAGCACGCGCCCGCGCTGCTCGCGTTCACGAACCCGACGACCAACTCGTATCGGCGGCTCGTGCCCGGGTACGAGGCGCCGATCATGCTCGTCTACTCGCAGCGCAACCGAAGCGCGTGCGTGCGGATCCCGGTGGGCGGTTCCAGCCCGAAGGCCAAGCGGATCGAGTTCCGCACGCCGGACCCATCGTGCAACCCGTACCTGGCGTTCTCGGCGATGTTGATGGCCGGTCTGGATGGCATCAAGAACAAGACCGAGCCTCCGGAGCCGATCGACAAGGACCTCTACGACTTGCCGCCGGAGGAGAAGGCGAACGTCAAGCAGGTTCCCGGCGACCTGGAAGAGGTGCTCGCGGCGCTGGAGGCCGACCATCAGTGGCTGCTGGAGGGCGGCGTGTTCACGCAAGATGTGATCGACACATGGATCGAGTACAAGCGGATCGAGGAGCGCGACGCGATCCGCCTGCGCCCCCACCCGTATGAGTTCTCGATGTACTACGACGTCTGAGCTACGCTAGGCACGTCTCCATGCGAGGAGGGTGCCGATGCGTCGCACGTCGCGGGTGACGATCGCACTGGCGGTCGTCGTATCCGTCGGGCTCGCTCCGGCCGCCGACGCCGTGTCGGTTCGCTGGCAGACCAAAGGCGGCACGGTCACGACCGACGCCGTCGCGGGGCCCGACGGATCGATCTACGCATCCGGCTCTCGCCGCCAGTCGATCTCCGTCGCGGCAACGCTGCGGAAGTTCACACCGAACGGTCACCTCCGCTGGACGCGCTCGTGGCTGCCGAACCCCGAAGCGAGCACGCACGGCGTCGGCGTGGCGGTGGGTGGCGACGGCACGATCTACCTGCTCGGTCGCATCTTCGGGGCCTGCGAGGGCGGCGGTTGGTTCGTGCGGGCCTACGCACCCGGCGGGCAACTGCGGTGGAAGTACCTCACCCCTGGGTGGGCGTGCAGCATCGCGGAAAGCGCGACCGACATCGCCGTGCGCGGCGACCTCGTCGTCGTATCGGGTAGCACGTTCGGGTGTTGCGGCGATCCGTACCACGATGGATGGGTGCAGTCCTTCGACCGTCGGTTGCACCCTGGGTGGAGAACCGATGTCGAGCCTCCGGCACCCACGCCGAGCACGTGGTACGAGACGGCGTCGGGTGTGGGGATCGGCTCGAGCGGCAACGTCTTCGTGTCCGGATGGGCGGCCACCGCCAAGATCGTCGACGAGTCCTCGCCGACGCCAGGCACGCCGTTGCTGGCGAAGCTACGCGGCAACGGGGCGCGTGCGTGGAGCCGCCGCGCGGACGTGCCGGTGCGCTCGGCCTTCCTGCCGATCCCGATCGCCGTCGGTTCCGACCGCGTCGCGATCGGCGCAGGGATCGACGGCAGGGGCACCGCGTGGGGGAGCTCGCCGACCACGGGGTGGCTCGCGAGCTACACCGTCGCCGGCACGCTGCGATGGCAGCGACGGTTCGGCGCCGGTCCCGAGTTCGCCGCCGGTCCGACGGGCCTGGCCTTCAGCGGCGAGGAGCTGTGGGTCGAGGGCTCGCGCCGGGACCCCGGTGATCGAGGCATCGACATCTTCATCCGCGTGTACGGCTCGAGCGGTGCGCTGCTCGACAAGACACGGATCGACCCCGCGCGCGGTACCTGTACGCGAACGATCTGGGCTCCGCGCCGGGCGGCGCGGCGGCCACCGGCCAAACGGGCGATGCATACGGCGGCACCGGTGGCCGCCTGTGGCGACTTGCGTGACCCGCGAGCGCTACATCAGTTCGTTCGTGCGGGCGGCCATGCGGGCGACGCTTGAGCGCGGCAGGAACCGCGTTCCGAAGGCGAAGAACTTCCAGCGCGTCGAATGCACGGCGAACGGTTTGCCCTTCTCGGCTTCGGCCCAACCCCACTCTGCGACCGCGGCTGCCGTCGGGAGCCTGCGACCCTTCACGAGGCGGGTGTTCTCCATCGCCGCTCGCACTTGGAAACCCGTGGCGACCGGTCCGGGCGAGCGCCGTGACCGTCACGCCCGAACCCTTCAGCTCCTCGGCGAGCGCGATGGAGAAGTTCAGCACGTAGGCCTTGGACGCGTAGTAGCAGGCCATATACGGGCCGGGTTGGAACGCGGCGTTCGATGCCATGTTGACGATGCGACCTCGCCCGCGCTCCACCATGCCGGGCGCGACGCGGCGGGTCAGTTGCGTGAGCGCTTCGATGTTCACGCGAAGCAGGCTCAGCATGACGTGCTCGTCGGACTCGGCGAACGGCGCGAGTTGTGTGAACCCTGCGTTGTTGATCAGCACGTCGACGTGCAGGTCGCGTTCTGCGAGCTCCTCGGCCACCTCCGCGCCGGCACCAGGATGGGACAGGTCCTTCGGCAGCACGGTCACGTCGACGCCGTGGCGAGCCTCGGCCCACTGCGCAAGCTCCTCCATGGGCGCGCCGGAGCGAGCGACGAGGATCAGGTCGTGGCCGCGTTCGGCCAGCAGCCTCGCGAACTCGTACCCGAGGCCGCCGGAGGCACCCGTCACCAATGCGGTCGGCCGCTGCGTCACGTCATCCACGATACCGACTACGCCATCTCCTCTTGGAACACCCGCTCCATCGCACGGCGACAGCGCCGCGTGATCCGCAGGTAGTCGTCCATGAATGCCTGACGTGGATATTCCTCGTAGCCCAGGCGGCGTGCGAGCGATGTCTGTTCCTCCGCGGACGGCGGGATCGCCTCGGCGTGTACGCGCCGGTCGACCTCCATCGCGCACTTCACGTCATTGAGGAAGACGAACGCCTCGCCGAGGTCTCGCGCGACCGACTGCTCGAGCAACCGCCGGCCCGCGAGCAGCTCGATCGCACGAAGCGTGCTCGTCGTGCGCAGCTCCGGATCTGGCCCGCCGTATCGAAGCAACAGCGCTTCGACGGCGAACTGCACATCGGCGAGCGAACCGTAGCCCAGCTTGAAGTGGAACTTGGTGGCCTCGGCCGGCCGCACGCGCTCGCGCTCGATCCGATCTCGCATCCTGCGGATCTCCGCGACACGGTCGATCGTGATGCCATCGGGCGGGTAGGCGAAGTCCCCGGCCGCGTTCACGAAGCGCCGCCCGAGCGGTTGGTCGCCGGCCACCGCCCGAGCACGCAGCAGCGCCTGAAACTCCCAGGGCTCGGCGTAGCGCTCCCAGTACTCGAGGAACCCGGCCATCGAGCGGGCGAGCTGTCCGTTGCGCCCCTCGGGGCGAAGGTCCGCGTCGATCTCCCAGCCGGCATCTCGCACCGCCCGCATGATCTGCTCGGCCGCGGTGACCGCCTCGCGCTGGTGCTCGGAGCCCTCGCCCTCGTACACGAAGACGACATCGAGGTCGCTGGCGAAACTCGGCTCATGGCTCCCGAGCTTGCCCATCCCGATCACGGCAAGCGGCAGCGTCGGTCCCACCCGATCGACCGCCTCGCGGAGCACCCGTTCCCCCACCGCCGCGATCGCGGCTCCTGTTGCAGACGGCGACAGCTCACGCGCGGCGTAGCGTGCGACCACGCCCACCAGATCTGCGGGCGCATCGTCGGCGTGTACGACCCCGTCGGCGAGCGCGCGGATGCGTTCGGGGTCGGCCACGAGCGCGTCGGTGGCGAAACGACTGGCCCCCACCAGGTGCGCGAGCCGGCGCGCCGCCCCGGGGTCGGTGGCGAGGGCGTCGGCGGGGCCTCGACGTTCGCCGACGGCCTCGGCAACGCGCTCCAGGCGCACCAGCGCCGCATCCGGGTCGGCCGCGAGCGCGATCGCGGGGGTCATCACGGGAAGGACATGCCCGAGCACCTTGCCCAATCGGGTCGACGGGTCGACCAGCCGCGCCAGCACTTCGTAGCTGCGGACCGGCTGCGCGAACCCGAGGCCCTCCAGCAGTTCCTGCGTCGCGACGCGATCCGCGCCGGGCCGAGGCTGCGCGGGCCCGGCGAACGCCTCGAGCAACGGCCGGTAGAACAACCGCTCGTGGATCGAGCGCACGAGCCCGGTCGTGCGGTCGTACTCGGTCTGCAACACCGAGGCGTCGGCGAGACCGAGCGAGCGCGCGATCGTCGTGCGGGCGCGTGGCGCCTTCGGC
>JANMPG010000145.1:0-2449 GCA_031369745.1 Actinomycetes bacterium | reverse complement strand
CCGAAAACCTTCAGGCCTTGCGTCGCTGAGGGACACCGTCATACTGTCCGCGACATGAACGAACCGATCCGCGCGCGGATGTGGCAGCTTGGCGGTCGCTGGTACGCCGACGTGCTCGATGCGCCGATGTTCGTGGAGGTCACGGGCACATCACGCGCGGGATGCCTCAAAGAGCTCCGTACGATCGTCGGCGACGACGCTACCTTGACCGTGGACGTCGTCCCCGATCTGGTTGGAGTGGCCGAGGCCGCGGACATCATGGGTTGGGACAAGCGTCGCGTGATCACCTACATCGACCGCGGACACTTCCCCGAACCGATCGCGGCGCTCGCCGGCGGTCGCATCTGGCTGCGCGAAGACGTCGAGGCCTACGCAGCCGAGTGGCTCGAGCGGCATCCAACCCCTAAGGCCGGGCCCTCGTGACCGAACGACGGCTATACCTGATCCGTCATGGAAAGGCCGACCACCGCTCGACGCGTCACACCGAGACGCCGAGGGGCCTTGCTGCGGACCCGCCGCTCGACGACGTCGGGCGACTGCAGGCGACGGCGCTCGCGCGTCGGCTGCGCATGATGCCGTCGCCAGCCGCGATCTACTGCTCCACGCTCATCCGGGCGCGCGAAACCCTCGCGCCCTACCTGGCAGCGACGCAGCGCGAGGCGATCTACCAAGACGAGCTGGCCGAGTGGCATGCCGGCGACTGGGAGCTGAAGGAGTTCGAGGAGCTGCTCGGCGAGCACCCGGAGATGCCGGCGCGGATCTTGCTGCAAGATCCCGTGTTCCTGCTCGCGCCCAACTCCGAGCCGGTGCCCGTGTTCCGTACGCGGGTCGTCACTGCCGTCGAGGGCGCGTTGGGCGCGAACCCGGATGGGGACGTATGGATCGTGTGCCACGGGGGAGTGATCAACGCCTACGTCGGGCACGTCCTTGGCGTCGATGAGCAAGAGATGTTCTTCCTGCCGGCCAATACGAGCATCAATACTGTCAAGGTCGACGGTGAGCGCCGCACGATGTGGTTCCTGGGCGACGACACGCATTACACGTCGCCCGAACTGTTCCCGGACTGAAGTCGACGCGGCTGGGTAGGCTGGCCGCTCTCGGTGGAAGGAGCGATCGTGACTATCCGGTTCTTGACGCAAGAGTGGGCGCGCGACGTGATGGAGGCGGTCAACAGCGGCGAGGAGTTCGCGCAGGCCGCCGGGACCGCTGCCGCGCGCATCCAGCAGGTGATCACGAAAGCCGACGGCGAGGTGACGCACTACTGGACGGTGGTCGCCGACGGCAAGATCGAGCTTGGCGTCGGCGATCTGGAGAATCCCGACGCGACGATCTCCCAGAGCTACGAGACGGCGGTCGCGCTCGCCAAGCGAGAGGCCAACCCGGTGACCGCGTTCATGATGGGCAAGATCAAGGTCGACGGGAACATGGGGCTGCTGATGGGCCTCGCCGGGGCGCTCGGCAAGCTCGCCGACACGATGTCGACCCTCGACGTCGAGTACTAGCCGGGCTCGACGCTCGTCACGCAGTACGTGCCGCTCGCCCGCGCGAGCGTGCGACCCTTCGCGTCCGTCACGTCGGCCTCCGCGTAGGCGATCTGGCGACCGAGGCGTACGACGTGACCGACGGCTCGGATCCGGCCCCGGATCACCGGGCGCAGGTAGTGCACGCCCATCTCGATCGTGACGTGGCGCCGGCCGGGCTCCAGCGCGCTGCGCACGCTCAACCCCATCGCCGCATCGGCGAGCGTCGCGATCACACCACCATGCGCGAGCCCCTGGATGTTCAGGTGCTGGTCGGCCAACTCGAGCGCGAGCGTCACCGAGCCCGATCCGGCCTCTTCAACGCGCATGCCGGTCCACCGGTAGAACGCAGAGTCGGCCACCAAAGCCCGAAGCGATGCGAGGGGTTCTTCGTGTTGCATCGCGGCGAGTGTCTCACGGGGCATCGGCGCAGCCGCGATACGATGCCAAGTAAGGAGTCCATGTGCCCAACGATCTCGATGTGCTCGCTCGCGCAGCCTTGGCTGAAGACGCGCCCGACGGCGATCTGACCTCGCAACTCACCGTGCCCGCGGGCACGGTGTGCGCCGCAGAGCTGGTCGCCAAGCAGCACGGCGTGCTCGCCGGCGTCGAGGCCGCCGCCGCCGTGTTCGCCGCGGCCGCCGAGGCGGACGACGTCACGTTGTCCATCGACTGGAAGTTCGCCGACGGCGCAATCGTCGAGCCGGGGGATCGGGTAGCGCTGCTCGATGGTCCGGCGGCAACGATCTTGCGGGCCGAGCGGCCCGCGCTGAACGTGCTGGGCCATCTGTCGGGCATCGCGACGCTCACCCGCACCTACGTCGAGGCCGCCGAACCCGCTCAGGTTCTGTGCACGCGCAAGACCCTGCCGGGGTTGCGAGCGGTCGAGCGAGCGGCCGTCGCGGCCGGCGGGGGCACCCTGCACCGCG